>JANTHH010000004.1 GCA_024762485.1 Chromatiales bacterium | reverse complement strand
GCTCGTTCGGCGGGAATAGCTCAGTTGGTAGAGCACAACCTTGCCAAGGTTGGGGTCGCGAGTTCGAGTCTCGTTTCCCGCTCCAGTTATCCCGGAAACCCCGCACGCCACTGCGGGGTTTCTGGTTTCAGTACCCGCAAAAGGTACGGATGCTTCTCATTTGGCCGAGTGGCAGAGTGGCTATGCAGCGGATTGCAAATCCGTGGACCTCGGTTCGACTCCGGGCTCGGCCTCCATCTCTTTTCCCCATTAAATCAACCAGTTGCACGCGAGTCCTTGCGTTGCTTCTTGGTTTTTTACTGCGAATATCGTCGACGGAAAAACAACTACTTACGCGTTGGTGCGCGTGGCGTTGGGGGAGTCTCTGATCGATTCCTCCCCACAAGTGGGGGGAGGTGAAAAACCGGTTCTTCAGCGCATCCTCAAGTACCCTTAGTTCGTAAGCGCAGGCCGATGACGTCCTCTCGTGATGGATGGCTTGTGAATAATCCGTCGGTCCGGGCGAGAAAGCTGCGCCCGAACAGGTCAACCCCGCTTCTTACGCACTACCTTCTTTCTGCTGACGATCTTCTTGGACGGTCTTTTGGGCTTTGTCTTCTTTTTCAATGTTTCAAGGCCCTTTTGCAACCGTTCGACCGTCGCCTTGCGTTGTCGAATGCGCTGTTCCCACCGCGCGATGGCCTGCTCCTTCTCCTTCTCGCTCATGGCGAGTTCGGCCCTGGCCAAGGCAAGGAGTCCTTCCTGTTCTTCCATGGTTGCGGCGATCGAAGGGGCTTTTCTTTCGAGCAGCTTCTCGACGTTGCGCTGCAGTCTCTCCGAGAGCTCTTTCTGTAACTTCAGTGCCTGTCGGGGGTCTTTGATTTCCATCTTGTGACTCCTTATGTACGAATATTGAAATCGGTCAGTGGCGTCGGGGTGGTGGTGCCGACCCGGATATAGTTGCCGCTGGTGATGTTGCCCATCAGTGCCACGTGCTGGCGGTGCCCCAGCGACATGCTGTTGACCCCCTCATCCGCCTTGACATGATTTCCCATGACGATCAGGTCCCCGCCCCACAGGTGCACCGTGGCTTCCCCTTCCTGCGGCTGGGCGGAGAGGTGTTCACAGACATTGTTGCTGAAGGTGACCTTCTCGAAACGGAAATCGACATCGACGCCCGGGGGCAGATCGGCAGGGATTTGCATGAAAAGGAATTCCACCAGAGTGCTGCCACCCGGTCCGCGGAAGCGGTTGTCGGTCAGCACGGCGCTGCCGAACATGAGTTCTCGCGTGCCGCTTCCCAGCTTGATGCTCCAGGCCAGCGGCCCGATCAGCGACAGGGCGCGATGTTCCAACTCGGCCTCCATGACGTCCTGACCGTAGTCGGTATGGTTGTGGCTGACATTGCAGGAGGGACCGGCGACCGCCATGCTCGTGACCGCCTTGTCCGTACCGGTGTTGGTCTGCGGATCGATGCCGGTGTCCAGGACCTCGTTGCCCTTGACGTATACCATGGCGTCGGACTCGACAAGGATATCGACGCTGACTACGGCCAGTCCTGCTGACAGGAGGCTGCTGAAGCCGCAGTGGTCGATGCGGTTTTCAATCACCCTGGCCGAACTGACCACCCCAAGGAGGGTACCGTAGAGAGGGCAGCCGGTGATGGCGTTGCCGTCCACCGTCAGTTTGTCGTCAAACGCCGCCGTGATGCCTGCGCCGCAGGCGCCGATCTGGTTGTCGCCGACAACATTGCCTTCACCACTGCTGTGGTAGGTGGCGAAGAAGACCTCCTGAATCCGGTTGCCCCGGACATGACACGCATGGCAATCCGCCGTCCTCACGCCAAACCAGCCGGCCCACTGGCCCTCGATGATGTTTCCGTTCACCGTGGCGCCATCGATACGGGAGAGGACCACGCCGCTCTGTGGACCGAGCAGCTTGTTGTGGCTGATCTGGGCATGGTCGGCGGCCTTGCCCTGATCGGCCAGAGCGTAGCAGTAGATGCTTCCCGGCACGGGGTTGAAGGGGCTGGCCTTGCTGGTGGCGCGCAGGGTGTTGCCTGCGATCAGGGTGTGTTCTCCACGGCTGCGGATTCCGCCCCACTGGGAGCTTGTCAGATCGATGTGATTGCCTTCGACGCGGCAGTGCCCGTCCTCGATGTCGATGGCATAGATACGGCCGTCGAGATAGGCGAGCAGTTCATCGAGGGTGGTGGGGAGGGTGTCATCCGTCAGTTGCCCCAGCCGCAGGAAGCGGTTGTCGATCACGCTGGATCCACGTGTCCCTTCGCCCAGCCGTACCCCTGTCCAGAAATGCTCGATCCGATTGCCCTCGATCCGGCAGGGCGCGACGGCGTCGCTTTCGATGCGAATGCCGTATTCACCCAATGAGATGCGGCCGTGGGCCATCAAGAGATTGTTACCCTCGATATGATTGCCCTCGATCAACAGCCGGTCACGATGCTCACCGACCCAGATGCCGTACTGCAGGTCGGAGAGGCGATTGTCGCTGACGGTCACGTCACGCACGTCCTGCATGAAGATGCCGATGTAGGCCGTCGGTTCCTGTGCCGCCATGCCCAGTTCGCAATGCGCCACGCGTAAGCCGGCACAGTCGTGCAGATAGAGCAGGGCGAGGCCAGACGCTTCCACCGGCTGGGTCGCCTCGAAGCGGATCTCGAGTATCTCCACGTCGACGACCGTCTGGTCTGCATTGCCGACCTCCAGCAGATAGGGCAGCTCGGTCATGGCCCGCACGGTGGCGCCGGCGGCTTCCCCCTGCAGCCTGATGTTCGAGGCAAGGATCTTCAGCGGCGCCCTGATTTCATGCACGCCACTCTTGAGGCAGACACAGCCGCCTTCCGCCGGCAGTGAATCGATGGCGGCCTGGATGTCATCACCGGGTCTGACCGTGACGCTGCAGCACCCCCCCTCGCAGGCGGGTGGCCAGTGCACGCGGCAGTCGTCCTCGCCGTCGGGAAAGGTGACCAGGGCCAGGCGGGCATAGTGGCGATGTATGCCCTGTGGCGGCGTCTGGGTGAGGGTCTCGACCGAGGCATCGGCGCTGCGCGCCGCCACTGTCCAGTAGTCGTTGCAACGGAATTCGCCCGAGCCGGGATCACGGCTGAATTGCACCTGGACGCCGTCTTCGAGGTTCACCCAGACATCGGCCGCCGGCACCGGGATGAGTCCGTCGCTGGCGGCGGCATCGAGATCCACGAGCACGCTGCCATCGTCCGCGGGCACCTTGCCCGTCTGGTCCCAACGGATGACGCGCAGGTGATATTTCTCCGCGGCATCGTCGCCGGCGGGGAGCAGGTCGGCGGGCAGGGCCGGGCTGAAGCTGATGGTCTGGCTGGCCTCGTGGACGGTGATCTTGCGCATCTCGCCGGCCCGCCGTTTCGGGTCGCCGTCCTTGCCGGAGAGTTCACGCCGGTCGTCGATGATCTCGACCCAGTCTCCGCTGTTGAAGCGCAATACCGCGTCCCGCCCCAGGCTGGCCAGCTTCAGTTCGCTGCTGGAGACCACCTCGACCACGCTGGCAGCGACGCTGGCATTGTCGCGTGACCACTTGAATCTGGCCGTGCCGACGCCACCGCCCTGATGGATCTCGATGCGATAGAGCTGGTTCTCCAGGCCACGATAGCCACCGCCGGGCGGCAGTTCGCAGGGATCCGTATCGCCCTCCACCTGCTTGCCGCGGCTGGACAGGCGGCTGGCCGAGGGGGCGATGAGCCCGGCCCATGCCTCCGGCAGATCGGCATCGGGGCTGCTGCAGCCGATGCTGGCGTCGACGTCGTGCAGCAGGCGCACCTGCCACACCGTCTGGGTGCGGGTGGTGGTGTCGACACCGATGGCCTTTTCCACCAGATCGGGGCGTTGCAGATGTGTCACCTCGCGTTGCCACACTTCCAGATAGGCCAGGTGCGGCCCGCCGTCGGGCAGGGGGGCGGGGGTGGGATGGTAGGGCTGTTTGTCATAGGCGATGGCCTCGCTGCCCCACAGTTCCGCCAGCACGGGATCGAAGACCTGGCTTCCGTCGGGGTCGCCGAAGTTCTCCGCCAGCAGGCCATCCACGTACAGGCGGCCGGGACCGATGCTCAGGTCGCCATCATCGGCCTCGATATGGAACGCATCCGGCGTCTGCGGCGATACCACCGCCACGCCCTGGATGTCGGCAGACGGGGAGACGCCAAGGGTGTCCACCGCTTCCGCCCTTGTGCGTCGGTCGATGGCGTCGCTCCATTCGTTCCAGTCGGCGTCCAGTTGCACCCGGCCCTGTTGCATCTTCACCCCGCTGTAGTGGTTGCGGGGGTTGAAGCGATGTCGACTATAGTCGCCGCTCATGAGTGTTCTCCTTGTGTTGTCGCTACTTTCTGCATGGCTTCGTCCCTCTCAGCTGGGGTAGAAGATGCCCGCCTGCAGGCCGAAGCGCAGGTATTCATCCAGTCGTACTCTCAGGTTGGTTTCACGCTGGGGTTGATAGAGGTCGTGCATCACACCCATCTCGCTCTCGTCGTGGCCGCCGCGGCGGATGCCGGCCGGCGTGGCCTGGCGCAGCTGGCAGTAACCGGCATCGCCATAGCGCAGCGAGGTGAAATGGGGGCGCGTCTGCAGGTCGCCCTCGCCGGGCTGGCAGTGGTAGCGCGGCGGCGTGCGCGAGCCGTGAGGCACATAGGAAAAGCGCACGCAGCCCTTCTGCCGACGTTCCACCCACAGAGGGGCGGGCCAGGTTTCACCGCTGGCCGCCAGGCGGGCAACGAACAGACAGTCGCTGGCCAGGTCCAGCTGACGGGTATGCACCTTGCCGATGACTGTGCAGCCCTCCAGACTCATGACGCCGCCGGCCCGCAGCGCGTCGTCCGGGGCGCGGTAGGCGATGGCATCCGCGGCGCCGGCGTCGACGATGCACTGCTGCAGCGTGATCTCGGCGTCGCTGGCGATGTGCAGCGGCCCGCTGATGCAGCTCTCCAGCTCGACCTCGGCGAAGGGATGGCTCACCGACAACGCCGGATCGCTGCTGCCGGGCACCAGGGTGCAGTGGCGCAGGATCAGTTTGCGGGGTTCGTCGTCGGCGAAGGCGGGCAGGCTCAGGGTGCCGCCGCTGATGATCCAGCCGTCGAGGATCAGGGTGGCCTTTGCACCCAGGTCGAGGTCGATGCCGCCGCTGGCCACCAGCAGGGGCCGATTGCCGTTGCCGGCCCGCAGGGTGACGCTGGCCTCGGCATCGACGGTGATGGTCGATGTCCCCTGGTAGGGATGGCTGTCGCTCACCTCGACGCTGCCACCTCCCTGCACGGCGTCCAGGGCCGGCTGCAGGGCCGCGCCGCCGCTGACCGTCTGCGTCGGCGGCGCGGCGCTGCCGCGTTCGTATTCGCCGCCGCCGATGGCAAGGGTGAAGCCATAGTGAAAGCTGACCAGCAGCGGCGTGGCCGGTGGCGTGCCGAGGGCAATGCGTCCCAGCACCGGGTCGATGGCGATGGTGTCCGAGCCGGCCGCCGGCTGGTGGGCCCAGCCGATGAGCGTGCCTCCACCGTCGGTGATGTCGCTCAGATCGCAGATTTCGATGTCCTGGCGAGGGACCGGCTGCGGCGCATCGCCGGGCGAAGCGCCGGCCCATTCCAGCAGCAGGCTCTTGCCCTCTCCGTAGTAGTCGTCGAGGTGGGCCTTGAGCCAGCGGCGTTGCAGTGGCAGCGGCACATTGACCGGCTCCGCCAGGTGGCTGATCTCCTCTTCGCTCAGCGGGGTGTTGTAGAGCGGCGTGTCGTGGCCGAGGGGGTCGAAGCGCAGCAGGCCGCCGTCCAGCGTCTCATCGGCCACCGCCGGTGAACGGGTCAGGGAAAAGGCGCGCACCCGCCACAGGAACAGGCCGATGTTGGGGATGTTGTAGCGGCCGCTGCCGGTGGCGATGCGGCGCATCTCGGCGGTATGGGCCAGCGTGTCGAAGGGGCCATCGAGCCATTGCAGGCGCTGCCACTGGCGCAGGTCGGGGGCATAGTGGGCCGCGTTCCGACGGTGGTTCATGTGCTGGGTCCAGCCCAGTTGCTGGAAGAATTCCACCGCCCGCGCCGGCCAGCCGGTGACATCGCGGGCCACCTGCTCCAGCATGGAGGCGGTGCCCTTGCGGCGACGGTAGCGAATGGTATTGGCCACGTCGGCGCGTGGCGAGGCCACCCCCGGCACCACACCGTGCAGACTGCGGTAGCCGATCAGGTCGCCGATGTAGGGGGCCACCCACTGGGCGCAGGTCTCGATGAACTGGTCGTCGTAGAGCTGCTCCAGGTTTTCCTCCATCGCCGCCACCTGCTCGGCGATCACCCCCAGCAGCTCGCGCAACGGGTAGCCCTGCTCGGCGTCGCGGATGCGGTGAATGGCCGGCAGGCGCTGATACAGGGTGTCGGCCAGGCTGCTCATGGCATCTCCTCCAGGTTGTCGAACGGCCCGGGGTCGAGCAGCAGCAGCTCGGCCGCCACGCCGTCACCGTTGTCATCGACGCCAGCCGGTGCCGGCGTCAGGCGCTCTTCCAGTGCCAGCGTGGTGCCGCGGTAAAAATAATCCACATCCACCCCGACAACGCCCTCGACCTGCTGTGCCACCGTGATCACCTCTGAGCGGGCCACGCTCTGGCCGAAGTCACGCTTGTCGAAAGAGAAGGCATCGCGCAGTGCCGCCTCCACAGCGGCCAGCACGATATCGATGTCGTGGTCGGGATGACGTTTGATGCGCAGGGCCAGTTTGAAATAGGCGCTGTTGTAGGCGGCGGCCTTACAGGCGACAAAGGGGTCGCTGTTGTCCTTGAGTGAGTCGAGCAGGCCGCTGATGGTGGGGCCGTCGGCCTCCGGTTGGGCGCCATCCGGCCCCGCCACGGTGATGAAGATGGTGCGTATGCCGCGGATGGGCAGGACGACGGCCTGGGCCTTGGTGATACCGGTATAGGCGCGGGCGTAATCTTCATAGTCCTGCAACGACACGGCCCGCCCCAGGGTGCGTACCCCGAGTGGCATGTTGCGCCGGGCCTCGTCCACCGGTTCGGCATCGACCCCGCCGCTGGCGGCCTTGGGATTGGTCACCTCTTTCAGGCCCAGTGGGCGGCTCAGCAGCTGGCTCAGCTGCCCCGCTTTTAGATTGCCGGCACGGCCAATGCCCTTGCGATAGAGGGCCCGCACATTCTCCTGGCCGCTGGGCAGGCGGGCGCCCCGGATGCCGTTACCGAATTGGATCTCCGCCACACCATCCTCATCCACACGCACCACGTAGTTGCGGTCGCTGGCCTGGGTGCCGAAGTGGGTCGGCACCTCGTGCCAGGCGATGTCGTTGACCCGCACCTCCAGTGCCGCCTCGCCGCCGCTTTCGGTATCGGCCCTGACATAGGTCAAGGGCGCGTGTTTGAGGGTGAAGCGTTGATGGGGTTTGCGCGCCTCGCCACTGCCCAGGATCTGGTGCATGGTCTCGCCATGGGTGGCTTTGGCCACATTGGCGTAGATCTTCACCGTGTCACGCTTGTATTCATGTTGCAGGTCGGCGGTGAATTTCAGTCTGCTCAGTTCGCCATCGGCAATCACCTCCAGCAGGGTGACCAGCTCACTTTGTTGCTCCCCCGTGGTGCTTTCACCGCAGATGACAAGGTGATGACCGGGCAGCAGCCCCGCCAGATTCTTGTCGACGCGAATAGTGTTGTCCGAGACACTGTCTATAATCGGCGTCTCGGCCAGGGGCAGCGCCTCGCTGTGGGCGAATACGGCCGTCTCCCGCAGTTTGTCGTTGAATTTCTCGCGCAGGTTTTCCCCCTTCAGCACCAGCCGGGTGGTCTTGCCGGTGAGGGTGAAGCTGGCGCGGGAGTCCTCGCCCACGCTAGCGACCTGATACAGCTCCTGGTAGTCGGGCGAGGAGAGCACCAGCCAGCTGTCGGGGACGATCTGCTGATAGATGTTGTCCAGATGTATGGTGTGGATGTTGCGCGGGTAGAGCCGCGACTGGGGGATGATCTGCTTGCTCTGTCCCGGGTAGGACCAGTAGAGTTCGATCACCGCCGCGCCAGTGTTTTCATAAAACTCCAGCTTGATGTCGTATTTCTCGTTGGCGCTGAGGGTGATGGTGCCGCTGTCTGGTGTGGCGGCGGGGTCGGTCCAGTTGTCGATGAGCAGCACATTGTTCACCCACAGGCGCACACCATCGTCAGAGTGGGTGTAGAAGGTGTAACTGCCGCTGCTGGGCGCCTGCACCCAGCCTGTCCAGCGTACAGAGAAGGTGTCTGACCCGATCGAGGGGTCGGGCGAGCCACTGCCCCAGTCAAAATCCACCGTGCTGTCGATACGGCTCAGTGCCCGGCTGGTGAAGTCCTTGTTGTTGAAATATTCGCCGTACAGACCGCTGCCGCTGGCGTTGTCGGTGGGCGGATCGGAGATGTCGGCGATGGTAAAGCCGGGCCACTCGGTGGCGCTGATGGTGCAGGGCGCCTCCACGCCCAGATAATAACCGCACTTCACCTCACTGGTCATGACGCGCCAGTCGGGGGCGTTGTGGCCGAACAGCGAGGCGCGCAGCCGCAGGGCGTAGACGGTGGGATCGGCCGAGGGGGGCATGTAGGGGCTGGTCGAGCCCAGCCCCTCTTCCAGGGTGACGACCGTGTGATTGGCCTGGCTGTCGACCACCAAGTCCTGGATGCGGCGGAAATCCCAGCGTTCGCTGCCCGTGTCGGCCTCCCGCTCGCTGCCGACAAACAGCAGGGCGTCGCCGGCCCTGAGCTGAGTGGCGGTGCCCTGCAGATAGACCACCTTGGTGCCATGGGTGGGCAGGATCAGCTCGCTCATGCGTGGTTTGATCAGGTTCCATTCCGGCCGGGCGGTGATCTGTTCCACCGTTTCGAAAGTCTGCGGCTTCTCATCCTGGCCCGGCACGCTTTGCACCTTGATGCCGCTGTCGAGCCTGACCTCCGCCGGCGCACCGGCCGCCTCTTCGACGGTGAAGGCGAGCCAGGTCTCGGCGGCCACGCCGGGGTTGAGGCGATAGCCGATTAGGCGCGCCAGCTCCTGCAGGGACAGGCGTTCGCTGGCGCTGCGCAGGTAGGATTCGTTGGCGATGCGCTCCTCGTAGAAGGTCAAAACGTCGGCCATGCTGGCGTAGGCGTCGAGCAGGGCGATGGAGAAGTCGTCGCTGTCACGGGTGCGCAGTTGCGCCAGGGCTGGCAGATCCCGCGCGGAGAGCCGCGCCAGCAGGGTCGCGAGGATCTCCGCATGGCCGCCGATGCGGTAGGCGATGGCCGACAGGCCGGGGCGGTTGTGGATCACCGTCGGGGCCTGGCTGCCGACGCCTTCACAGCAACCACAGGCGTCCTGCGGGTTGAATTCGCGATCGCTCATTTGCCACCTCCCACGGCCAGTTTCAACACGCCGCGCTCGGGAAAATTGGGGTCGTTGTCGAGCCGCGCGATCTCCAGCCGTCCCAGCTTCAGTACCCCTTCATCCAGGGGCGTCGGGTCGTCCGGCAGTCGCAGGCGCTTGAAGCGGTCGATCACCACCGAGGCCACGCCCTCCACCGCCTGGGCGGCGGCATAGAGCCTGCTCAGGTAGACGGGCTGGCCGAAGGTGAAATTGTCCGGGTGGAACAGGGCCGGGCGGCCATCGGGCAGCCAGCCCCGGCTGAAGATGCGCATCAGCGCGGCGCGCACGTCGGCGCGGAAATAGTCAGGCTCGACGCAGACGGTCATGGCCAGTTCCAGGGGCACGTAGCGGGGGCCGTCCACTTCGAGGTCGTTGCCGGCCATGCGGTAGCGCTCGACGTGATCGAGCATCTGCCGTTCGAAGTCATCGTCCACGGCCTTGCCGCCCTTGCGGTCGGTGGTGAGAAACACCGTGTACCAGCTGCCGGTCCAGCGGAAGCTGGCGGCGGCGCGTTGCACGTCGTCGAATTGTTCGCTGACCGCGGCATAGTCCTCTGCCGTGACGGCCCGTTCCTGCTGGCGGAAGGCCTCGGGGGCATCGCGCCGGATCTGTTCGGCCGTTTCCGCATCGACACCGCCGCGGGCCGGCAGGGGGTTGCTGACCCTCAGCAGGCGGGCATCGTCGCTGACCACATGGACGATGGAGTCCAGGCCGACATTGCCGGCGCTGCCGTTGCCGATGCGGTAGCTGGCGGAGAATTCGCTGCCGCTGTCGGGCCGCTTGCCGTGGTAGTCGTCTCCAAAGCGTATGAAGGCGCTGCTATCGTGTTCGCATTCGACCACGAACTCCCGCGCCTCGGCGCTGCTGGCCAGCAGGTCGGCGCGTGGCTGCCACGGGTCGTACCGACCGGCGTGGAGGCTGGTGAGCGTGACCTGCGGGCGGGCCCGCCGGGGTTTGGCGGCGGTCACGCGGCTGGCGGCCTCGCCCGGGGTATAGACTTGCAGTTGGTCGTCTTCGAGCCGTAGCTGATAGGCCTGCACGCCATCGGCCAGCGACCAGCGGCCGTCACCCCCCCGTACGATCACCGTTGCGCTGAACTGCACCCCCTGGCCCTGCAGGGCGTCTTCCAGTTCGGCGGAAAAGATGTGCGCCTGCAGATCGGCGAGGATGGCCGGGGTGGCCTGGATGGCGAACAGCCGCCGCCACTGCAGTGGCAGGGCATGGGTCAGCGGCGCCTGCTGCAGCCTGGGGCGGAAGCGGGGAGGGATGATGGCCGCTGGCGGATGATTGCAGTCGAGCTGGGCGCCTTCCGTGGCCGCGGCCAGGCGCGCCTGGGGGACGGTGCCGAGGGCCTCGTCTGCGACGGTTCGGCCGTGGTCGACCAGCACCACGTTGCCATAGGCCACGCTGACGCCTTCGAGATAGTCTTCGCCGTGTTCCGCATCGGTGACCGTGGAGAGGCAGAGTGGGAAGGGCAGGGCGTCTTCCTCGACCCAGTGGATCTCGGTCACCGGCGTCGCCTCGTTGCTCGGCGGTTCGAGGAACAGGCCGCCGGAAGGGTCCTCGGCCGGCTGCACGTGGCTGAGTCGCACGGCCCAGCGGTGGTCGCGGTCGGCATCCTCGCCATAACCGGTGCGCGGACCGAGGCGCTCGGCGAAGAGCAGCACGTCGCCGGCCTTCAGGTTGGGGTGGTGGCCGGCGAGGGTGGCGCTGGTCGCCCCCTTCGGCAGGCAGCATTCGCGCTCGCCCCAGGTATAGAAATCCAGTTCTTCGTGTTCGCGGTAGAGCAGGGTCGATTCGACCGTCTCGAAGACCTCGGCGCCAGCGGCCAGGGCGTCGAACCAGGCATCGCTGGCCGGTGCGATGCGTTCGTCGATGTCGGACGTGCGGGTCAGCATGGCGATGCCGCGGGGCAGCTCGACGCCGTCGTCGTTGACCCACACCCTTACCCAGGCGCGGGCATTGCAGCCATCGTGGACCGGGTAGTCCATCAATCGGGCGTGGCGGCGCAGGGAGGTGCGCCGGCGTGCGGTGCCGAGATAGGCCTCGGTGGCGACGGCGTCCTGCTGGTAGGAGAGATGGTCGCCGACATAGGCCAGCAGTTCCACCAGGGTGATGCCCAGGTCGGCGGCGTTGCGGCTGCGCCATTCGGGCAACAGCACGCTCATGCGGTCCAGCATCAGGCGGCGGAAGCTGGCGTAGTCCTTGGCCAGATAGTCTAGGGGCGGCGCTTCGCCGGGCTGGACGGGGCAGGGGGTCTTGCCGAGGCAGTCGAAGTCCGACTCGCACTGTACCTTGAAGGAGAACCGCAGGCTGGCGAGCAGCGGGTCGAAGCCGGCCGGCGGCGTGTCCACGCCGGGGCCGCTGACCAGGCGCAGCGTATAGAAGGAATAGTCGCCGTAGAACTTGCAGCGAACCACCAGGAACCGATCGGCGGGGTCGAGCCCGTCCACCAGATCGGCCGGTTCCCCGGCGGGCAGGGTCGTGGGGGTGGCGACCCAGTCGATGTCGATCTCTTCGATGCGTTCGCCGCCGTCGATGACGATGTTGTTCCTGTCGAGGCCCGAGGGCGGGCGCAGGAACTTGAGGAACAGGGTCAGCTGGCGCAGGGGATCACCGGTCACGCCACTGTCGTGCACCTCGATATAGTCGAGGCCGTTGAGCGTCCCGCTCAGCTTGACCACTTCGCGGCGGCGTTCGTCGCAGCAGTAGTACCTCATGCGGCACCTCCCGGCACGCTGATCTCGGCACTGGCGCGGGCCTGGCTGCGGCGCACCACGTATTGCACGGTGATCGACAGGCTGCCGTCCCGGGCCTGCACGTCGACCGCCTCCACCGTGATCAGGTCGGCCAGCCACTGCTGCAGGGAACTCTGCACCAGGTACTGGCTGGCGGTGGCCACCTCCGGGCTGGCGGCGCCAAACAGCAGCTGCCGCACGCCGCTGCCAAAGTCGGGCCGCATCACCCGCTCGCCCGGCGCGGTCAGCAGTACCTGTTCGATCAGGTCGCGGATGTACTGGTCCTCGTCGCTCTGCGCGGTGCGGCCGCGACCGTCGAAGCGGAAGGGGTAGTCGATGCTGTTCATGTCGCCAGTACCCTCGTCTGTGCCACCAGCGGCAGCAGCCCGGTGCCGGTGGGCGTGCACACCGCCTGGCTGGTCTGGATGATCACCGGCGCGCCCCCGGCCATGACGCGCACGGCGCCCGTCACCCACTGGGCGGTGACGCAGGGCGGGGAGCCAGAACCGCTCAGCGAACAGCCGCTCACCGCATAGGGGGTGGCCAGGGTGACCACCGGCTGGCCGCTGACCATGACCCGCGCAAAGGGCGACAGCGGTTGGGCCGGACCGGCGTGCAGGCAGGTGATGGTGGCGCCGAGGTGGAGGATGGGGGCGGGCATTGTTCGTTCCTCCTCAGACCACTGTCAGGGCGCCGGCGTTGATGTCCACCGTCGGCCCGGTCATATTGATGACGGCGCCCTTGCCATTGGAGATGGTGATGCCCAGGTCGGTGACTGAGATCATGGCGCCGGTGGCGGTCTGCAGCTGGATGCCGCCGGTGAGGCCGGGCACGTCGCTGACCACGATGCCGTTCTTGAGGGGTGTCTGCAGGGTGATGCCGGGTACCGCCGGGGGCACTGTATGGGACAGCAGCGGCACCTCGGCGGCGCTGCCCCAGAAACCGCCGACCCAGATGGGGTAGTCCGGGTTGCCCTGCTCGAATTCGATCCACACCCCGGCGCCGATCATCGGCACGGTGAACATGCCCATGTTCATGCCGGCCACCGGCACGCAGGGCATGGCCCAGCTGGAGAGCATGACGTTGGAGACATCAGGCACCATTACCTGGATGCGGCCGATCTGCATGGGGTCGACGTTGTTCACCACCGTGCCGCGGTACTTGCCCAGATATTGTTGGTTGCTTGTCATGCCGGAACCCTCGGTGTGGTGGACAACAGGCCATTGCGGGCCAGGGAGAAATTCTGCGTGTATTCGCCGCGCTCGATGTTGTGGCTGACACGCTTGACGTAGTACAGGCCATCGAAGGCATCGCCGGCGCCGCGCACCCCTACCAGTTGCCGCGCCTTCAGCACCCGCCCATAGCGGGTGACCTTGAGGCTGCCCTCGCCGGTGACAGCATCGGCGTGTCGCGAGGCGTAGGCTATGCCCTGCATCACCGCGCCGATCGGCGACAGCTTGGCGGTGTCGTTGAGAAACTTGAGCTTGGGCGGCAGCGGGGGCACCGCACCCAGTGGCGGATTCAGGGGGGTGATGTCCGGAATGGGGATCGGGATCGGCGCCTTGGTGGCCTGGTTCTGGATGAACACCACCGGCATCTCCTTCGATTCCTTGTCGAACTGGAAGGAGAGCGACTCCACGTTGGTGAACACGTCCATATCGGTGTTCAGCGCCGGCTGTGGCGGCCCGACCTTGATCTCCGGTCCCCAGTAGGCGCGGCAGGTGCCGGGCGCCGGCAGTGGCTCCATGTAGAACACATAGCCCACCTCATGGGCCAGCTGCGAGACGTAGGCGAGGTCGCTGCCCTGCTGGGTGGGGATGCGCTCGATGGGGATCGGCAGGTCCTCCACCACACTGGGGATCACCATCGGCACCACGCCGAAGGCGGCGTACTTGGCGAGGATGGTCAGCACCCGCAGCGCGGGCGGCATGGCCGGAAAGGGCACGCCGTTCAGCTCGATAAGGTCCATCAGAGCGGTGAGGTCCTTGCCCTTGACGATCAGACTCGACTTGCTGCCATCACTGCCGGGACGGATCTCGTGATGGGTCATCACCCCGTCCATGATCACCTCGCTGGTGCCGCCCAGGGTGATCATGATCACCACCCGCATCACGGGGATGCTGCTGCCGCCGGTGAGCAGAAAGAGTGTCTGCAAGGGCGAACGCTTGGCGAGTGAAAAGGTGAGTTCGAAGCCGCTCGGCGTGTCGCCGCCATTGACCTGAACCTGCACCTTTTGCAGCGCCTCGATGGCCGCCTGCGGCGCGGGGATGGGCACCGCCGGACCGATGAACAGGTTCAGTTCGACGCGCTCATGCATCGCTCTCTCCCGGTACCCCTTCCGGCAGGGTAATGGCGACCTTATCGCCGCTATACTCGGTCAGTTCGTCGGGTTGCATCACGCCATTGGCGTCACACAGGCGCCAGTAGAGTTCGGGGTCTCCCAGGTATTGCGCCGCCAGGTTGTCGACCCGGTCGCCCTCGACCACGGTGTGCTCCTGCAACACGGAGAAGCGTTCCGGCGGTGGTACGAAACGGCGTTTGAGATAGGCGATCGGCTCCCCGCCTTCGCGTTCGAGAGTGGCGATCTCGATGCCGTGGTAACGGCTGTTGTCGGGGAAGCGGGAGGTGTCCAGCACGCCCGCATCGAGCAAGGCCTTCAGGGGATCGTCCATCACAGGCCCTCCAGTCCTAGGCTGCTGAGCGTGGCGCTGCCGACCATGCCGGCCAGCGCCTCCTTGTTTTTCAGATAACTCATGAACAGGCTGCCGCCGCGGTGGGCGAAGCCGAGGTCGTTGACCGACAGCACTCGCAGGCTCAGATTGATCTTGGCGCGGATCGGGTTCAGCCTCGGGTCGAAGGCCTCCTCGGTGACGGAAAACTCGCTGACCCGTACCGGCACGGCACGTTGCTTGCTCCATACGAACAGACTCAGTGGCGCCTCCATGGGTGCGATCTCCAGCACCCCGCGGGCCGCCTGACCGTGGTTATTCTGCAGCGCCTCGCTGCTCGGGTAGAGCATGCCTTCGAGGGCCGCCAGCTGGCCATGGATGCCGTTCTCGACGACGTTCTGGTGCTGGTCGGGAAACTCCAGCTGGTCGGCGGCATCGATCTCCGCCTCCAGCTTGATGGTCTCCACCGGCGAGGCCTTCAGGCGTAGTGCCTCGGAACGGTCGCTACCATCACCATAGGCCTGTACCTGAAAGGAACGCGTCAGGGTGTCCGGGTTGTATTGCAGCGAGATGACCCGCAGCACCTGGCCCGTGTCCGGCGCCATCATGACGATGCCGCCCTTGAGCAGTTGAGGGGAGTTGGGGAAGGTGGTCATGGGGAAACCTCATTGGTCGATGGTTCCTGTTCTGCAGCGGCTTGCAGCTGGGTGCGGTCATGCATGAAGACATCGGTCAGAACCAGTTCGCTGATGCCGCTCAGGTTGGCATCGATCCATTCATGGTTGAGTTTCATGTTGTCGAAGTCGAGCCAGATACGTTCATCCTTGGAGCAGCTGTAATTTCGGCAAACGCCGGGTCGTTTTTCGTAGACGGTGCAGCCGCCGGTGGCCCAATCCAGATGGGTGCAATAGCCGCCGCTGTCATGGCGGATGAAGTAGGGGCGGCCCAGATCCCACTTGATTTCGGCCGCCTCCAGTTCCAGTACGCTGAGCGCAAAGTCCAATTTACAACAGGCGGATTTGCAGAGATGCAGTCTTCCCTTGCAATCCACCTCGGCAACCGGTTTGTTGTCTTCCGTCGCATCTTTGCGAATCATGGCCCGCTGCCAGTCGAGCTCGTCGCGCTTGGCCAGCTCATCGCGCACTATTTGCATCGCGGTGAAAAGTTCCGCTTCAGTGGTAATGCCCTTGGCCAGCAGGGTATCGATCAGGCCATGCAACAACACCTGCAGCTCGCTGGTGCGCAACATGCTCTCGCCAATGACCGAATGGGAGAACTTGTAGCCGCGTTCCAGCTGGGTCAACTTGAGTGCCGTTTGATCAGTCGCTGTTTTACTCAAGGCGCTCATGACTTCTCCTGTCTTGTAAACCATTCTTTCCATTTGCCAACGGCCGCTGTCCGAGTGGTCTCATCGCTGAGATAGTCATAATCTCCGTTGGCCTTCCATTCGTTGCGGGCGGCTTGTTCATGCTGCGGTGAAGGAAAGCCACGGCTGGCCATGAAACCGTGGCGCTTGTCGATAAATAATTCCAGTGCCCGCTGCGCATGCAGTCGTGTCGCTTCGTCGTCACTCATCATCAGCTCAAGCAGCGCGGGGACCGCCTGTAAGCCCATGTCGGCCAAGGCGGTGACTGCGGGGGTGATGTCTAGATGGAGTTCATCAGCGCCGTCATTGATAGTCTGCAGGCAGGCTTCCAAGGCGCTGGGGTGATTGAGATGCACCAGCCCCTGTGCGGCATAGGCGCGTACCTGTTCATCATCGTGGGCCAGCTCCTCCATAAATGTTTCTACCGCCCTGTCGTCACCAAGCCGTGACAGAAGAAACATCACCTGACGCTGGTTTGCGCCGGGGGTCTGATATTCTTGGATCAATGCCGGCACCACTGCCTCACCCAGTTGAAGGAGCTGCTCCAGCGCCCTGTTTTGAACAGAGACATCGTCAGCGCGCAGGGCGGCAATCGCCTCGCGGATCTGTTGCTCTGCTGAAGTTGGAGAATCCTTCGTCATGAATGCCTGTCTCATGGTGCAGTTGATGCCCCGGGGTTCTTGAAAAACTCATTGAATTTTTCGATCGCTTTATCTGTGGTTGCCAAAGTCACATTGCGGCCGACTGCGCGCTCTTTTTCTACTTTGCCCTTGGCGGCGTCACTGATGGTGAAGCCCCACATTACCGTGCCATAGACATGGCCGGTGTCGGCTGCCTTGGCGATAGTTTCAAAGGAAAAGCGGATGTTGAGGTTGGCGCCCGGATAATCCCAGAGCGAGGCTTCCCTGATTGTTTTGCCTCGTTTACTGCCATCCTGGCTATGAGTGACATTGGGCCAATAATCGCGGTAATAAGGTGAAACGGTTGGGTCGGCTTTCGACGTACGTGGGGTCGCGCTGGCACTGGTTGGATCGAAATCAACCCCGTATCCCCCAGTCGTCATCACGTTGCTACGGTTGGCGTGAGCACCTTTCCAGACATAGTCTGCGCCTGTACTCAAATCCTCAAACCTGACCACTTGCAGCAAACGAATACTGGTTGAATCTGGCGCTTTCTCGTTTGCCTTGAACTTGATCGTTCCCTTCATTCCGCTCTTAGCAGGTGCCGGGTGTGACTCGGTCTTGAGGTTCATCTTGAATTCACCACCCGCTACCTTGTGTTTGCCGGTCAGGTCACGCTGGATGCGGGGGTCAACCGAGCGGGATATACGCTGGTGAGGCATGCTACTGCGCAGTCGATCGCGCAGACCAATGGAGGGTGAGTGTGGCTGTGCATTGAATGATTCGGCGATCCGGTGCGCCTCCCGTTCGGCGGCGTCGTTGGGCGAGCTGACCTCCAGGTCGGCACTGGGGGTGACGTCCCGGCCCCCTTGCTGGACGGTGTGGACCGCTTCGTGCGCCAGCAGCCGACTCTGCTCGTTGCTGCTCAGGCCGCGGGCCTCCTTACCCAGATGGATGCGGTTTCCCAGGGTGTAGGCGCGGGCGCCGATGGCCTCGGCCGCTCGGGCCGAGGCCGGACCGCTGTGAATCCTGACCTTGCTGAAGTCGTGACCAAGTTGCTGTGACAGAGACGTGCGCAGACCGGTGTCGAGTGGCCGTGATGTTTCAGAAACAGCATGCGTCAGGTGATCAAGCGTGGAAGGCTCACTTCGGGTGCTAGACGCAGCATTGCCTTCTTGCCGTTGCAACGTCGACGAGGCCTTACTCTTGATTCTGTCAGGGCCGTCGTAGCGGTCAAAAGTTCTCTCACTCATGATGCAGAGCCTCACTCTGGCAGGATTTGTCCGTGGCCTTTCTCATGGTCTTCTTGGTCGCGGGTAACGCCTATTGAAATAGCTGTAGATATTCGGCCTCAACAAGCGCAGGGTCTCTGGTGCGCTGATATAAAGGGCAAAGGCCTCGGCAAACAGTTCCTGATAATCGGTATCGGAATAGCTGGTAATGCCGCCTCGCAGGGTGGCTGGGGTGCCTTCCGCCGTGGTTCGGGTGCCTGTTTCCTGGCGTATCTGGTCTCTTCTCGCTGCCTGACGAAAGGCGCCGCTCGTATCGCTGACATTCTGTTCAACGTCATAGTCACCTGTGCTGGTGTCTCGCACATAGCGGGAACCGGATAGCGAGCGCTGTCGTAGCAATCTCCTTCGTGCTGCGACTGTCTGCCCGGCGGTGTTGAATCTGCTCCAGGCCCTACTCAGTTCCCGTAAGTCCAGGGCATGACCTATCTCATGCAGGATATTGAAGGTGGCGCGGGAGCGTTGGCCGATGCGCATGGATGCGGCGGGGAAGGCATTGTTGTGCAAGCTGATGGTGTCGGTTGTCTGATCATAGTTGCCGGCTTCGGCTCTGCTTCCACGTTGGCCGGATTTGCTGAATGTCACACCGGCGGCGGCAGTCAACGCGCCGGCAGGCAACAAGGAAAGTGCTTGTCGAAGCATGGCGTACTCATCGTTGCTCCAGCTGCCCGACAGGTTGAAGCGGGTCGTGCCGATGGTGAAAGTGTTGGCAGGGGCGGCCTGTCCGGCAGGTGCGGCGATTACATTACCGATCAGCTCGATCAGCATGACGTTGGAAGAGGGCGCTCTGCGGACCCGACCAGCGGCATGAGAGAAATAGGTAAAGCGATAGGTCGATCGACTACCGCCATAATTGCTGAGATCCAGATCCACTTCGATGGAACTGTTGAGCGGCAGGGCGTTGGTCTGGCCTGCCAGCCAGGCCCCGATACTCCCCAGGCCGGTATGTAGAGCAGCTGGAATATTCGAGGCAAAGCTATTACGGGCTCCGATGCTGAATGATTCGCTAGGGTTGCCGCTCGGCATGATGTGAAAGAAGGCATCGATTCGCGCCGTCGGGACGGTTATCGGCAGGGTGCTGACCTGGATGGCACGCCGTTCTCTCGTTGGAATGTCCGCAAGTCTGCGTGGTAGTCGACGCAGCACCAGACCCCGATGTGCGATCGGCCTCATAAAGGCTATGCCGTTCAATGCGGCCTGACTGATCTGATCCGCCTCGCTTTCGGCACTGTCACGCAATTTGCCCAGTTGGATGGGCGATGAAGGTTCTGCCGATGATTGCTGCATCACATGCACCAGCTCATGGGCAAGGTTCTGACGCCCCGCTGCTGTATCCGGGGCATATTCCCCTTGATCGAAAACCACATGATTGCCGACGGTATAGGCCAGGGCATCGAGTTCCGCCGCCGACTCACTGGCGCGGACATCGGTATGGATGCGCACCCTGCTGAAATCGTGATTGAAACGGCGTTCCATGTCGGCTCGCGTGTCCTGGGCAAGCATTTCCCCCGGTGAGGCGACCACCTCGTGCACAATGGCTGGAGCCAACGTACCTGCCCCCGTATTCCTGCCATGACTTGGCGCCTTGCTCACCGGTGTGCGACTAGCCATGGCCATGCCTGCCCTGTGCCGGTTTTTCGGTTCCACTGTTGCCAATGATTCCTCCCAGCGTCTGCCCCAAGACCTGCCCCAGCTGTTCGCCTCCCATATTGTCCGGCAATGAAATTGTTATTCGAACCCGCGACAGATCTGCTGAAGTCAGGCTGGATTGCTGGCCAAGCTGGTCCAGCAAGGCCTGTTGCAGGGCTTCGCTCAGGGCATGGCGATCGATCCGGTCGAGGCCGTGCAGGACGATGCGGTCGATGGTGAGGAAGATGTCGCCGCTCATGTCCATTGCCTCAGTTCGGATTCGTTGAGGGGCTTTTCCAGTTTGGCGTATTCCATGCGCGCGGCCTGGGCCAGGTCGGCCATGCTCAACGGGTCACCCTTTTCCGCGGCCAGGAAGGCGGCGTTCATGGCGATGTTGCGGATGTTGCCGCCGGCCACGTGCAGGCGCGCCAGCCGCTCGGTGTCGAGATCATTGCGCGGAAGCTGGTCGGGGAAGATGCGTTGCCAGATCTCGTTGCGCTGGGCGATATCGGGGTAGGGGAACTGGACCACGAAGCGGATGCGACGCAGGAAGGCGCGATCGAGGGAGGCGCGCAGGTTGCTGGTGAGGATGGAGAGGCCGCCGTAGGCCTCCATGCGCTGCAGCAGGTAGGCCAGTTCGATGTTGGCGTAGCGGTCGTGGCTGTCCTTGACCTCGCTGCGCTTGCCGAACAGGGCATCGGCCTCGTCGAAGAGGAGGATGGCGCCACTCGACTCCGCGGCGCTGAACAGGCGTTCGAGGTTCTTTTCCGTCTCGCCGATGTATTTGCTTACCACCGCTGACAGGTCGATGCGATAGAGGTCGAGTTCGAGATCGGCGGCCAGCACCTCGGCGGCCAGGGTCTTGCCGGTGCCGCTCTCGCCGGCAAACAGGGCGCTGATGCCGAGACCGCGTGCGCTCTTGCCGGCGAATCCCCAGCGCTCGTAGACCGTGGCGCGCTGTCGCACCTGCCGTCCGATGTCGTGGAGGACGGCCTTCTGACCCCGCGGCAGGACGAGATCGTCCCAGCCGGCGCGCGGGACGATGCGTTGCGCCAGGTGGTCGAGGTTGCCGCGGCTGTGGCGACGGCAGTTCCGCCACAGGGCCTGCTTCAGTGGGGTGCCCAGTTGCAGTTCGGTCCGAACGGCCTCGGCGGTGGCCATGATGTCGGTGGAGGAAAAGCTGAATTGGGTTGCCAGTGGCAACAGTTCGGTGTCGTCGACCGCTTCCAGTCCGCCCAGGGCCGAACGCCATAACTCGCGTTGTTCCTCGGCGGTGGGCCTGTCGACCTCGATGCCGACCGAGGCGAGTTGCAGGCCGGCGGGGCGTGTGCCCTGAAGCATCATGGGGCACATCAGTTGTTCCATGAAGGCGGCCAGGTGGGACGGAGGGTTGTCGCCGGCGTCGATCACAACGGCGGCGCGTGACAGCAGGAATTCGCGACTCAGCAGCCTTGCCAACAGCGTGCGTTCTTCGGCGGCGATGGGGATGTCGTCGGCCCGCAGTAACAGGGCCTGCAGCTGGAGTTGCCGACAGGCCTGGCTGGCCAGGGCACGCCCGGCGAGGGGGTCGTTGCCGCGAATCAGGATCACTGGCGGTTCCTTGTCACGGTTCCACAGACTGACCACGCGTTCCAGCTGTTGTCGTTGGGATGCCGGCAAGGGCTGACCCGCGGCGAGGGGCTGCAGGCGGCTGGCCAGACGCTGGTCCAGCTGGCCGGCGCCCAACAGGAAGTGGAGAATGCCCTCGTCCAGCACCAGGCGTGTGGTGGTGAGGCGAGTCGGGTCATCGACATGGATCAGTTGCCAGTGGCGCAACGGGGCGCTGTGCGACAGGGCGCTCCAGTGCGCCTCGGGCAACAGCGACAGGGCCAGGCCGAAGCTGGGATGCTCGAGCCGGCTATTGCCCTGCGCCTTGCCGCAGAGGGGGCCGATCTCCGAATGCAGTTCCATGCCGGCGCAGAGCAGCAGAATGCGGCGTTCGAAGGGGGAGAGTCGGAACTGCTCGCTGAGGAAATCGAGGGTGTAGGCGGTGTTCTGCGGGGGCTCGACGTCGTCTGCCGCGTCGCTGCCTATCTGTTCCAGCCGCTGCCGCAGCCAGGCCAGTTCCTCGCTCAGTGCCTGCTGATTGGCTTCAATCCACTGAGTGGAGTCGGGCGCGTTCATGCCGGGATCACCATCTGTTCCGAGACATTGAATTCAGGCGGCCTGACGGCGCGATTGACCAACAGGCTGTCGACGCCGTCGATGCGCAGGCGCAGCCACTGATTGCCGGCGGCCAGCGTCGGAAAGACAAATGTCAGGTTGCCGGTCTGGGCAGTGAGGTTGCTCGGCAGGGCCTCGTGGCCGCCGGCATTGAGGCTGACCTGCTGCGAGGGTCTGGCCTCGGGGATGAAGGCCAGCTGGATGGTGACGGCCCCGCTGCCGGCGTCGCGGCTGGCCGAGGATGTGGGAATATCCAGCGTCGGCGCCAGCATCAGCGGGAACCGGTTGGTCGTGCGGGGTTCGGTCTCGCCCGGTCTCTGCAGGCGCAGGCTGACCCGCCAGCTGCCCGCCGGCCAGCCGCTGATGGCGGCGGCATCGCTGGGCAGGGTCACCTCGACCTTGTCGCTGTTGACGTTGGCGCCGATCGTTACCGTGATTGGGTCGTCGAGCAGGTCGTGTTCGAAGCGGGCCTCGAGGTTGCTGCCGTCCAGGTGGTGACCATGCAGGGTGATGCTGTCTCCCAGGACCGCGGCCAGTTGCCGGTTGGGTGGCGTAACGTCCGTCAGGCCGGGATAGGGCGGGATCAGCCCGGCGCTGGCGGTGATGCCGGCCTCGCGTCCGCTGACAGGGTCGCGCGCGCCACGGCTGAGTACCGGCAGGGCGGAGCGGGTGGGTTTCTCCGCTTCGATCAGGACCACCGAGATGGAGTAGGCCGCGGTGGGGCGGTAGTGGGCCTGCAGGGCAGACCACAGCTTCGACATCTCCTCCGTGTTCATGCTTTGCGGGGTGATCTTGATCTGCTCCACCTGGTCGGCCAGATCAGCCGCCGACAACGCCTCGTAGGCCGGTGGCAGGATGGAGCCGTCCACCGTGCCGCCGGCCAGGGCGGTGCGGATCGCCTGGCGGTCGAGCACGGGACGCTCGTGCATCAGGTACATGGCATAGCCGAGCAGGATCTCGGCATGCAGCTCTTCGGCGCCGTAGGCGGTGAGCAGGTAGTGCAGATCCAGTGCCAGGGGGGGATTGGTGACCCGCTCGCCGCGCGCATCGCGGGACGGCAGATCGGCATTGCGCCAGCCAGGATTGGGTGTGACCTGGTGCAGGAAGAGGTTGAGCTGGGTCTGGGCATCGCCATTGCCGGTCTGGATGGTATCGGGCGGCACCGCGGTGATGGTGACGTTGTTGCCGATGGCGCCGACGATGTTGTGGTCGATGAAGCCGTTGTTGAGCAGATCGCGCAACACGGCGGTGACCGAGGCGATGGCCAGTGGGCTGCTCATGAGCGGCCTCCGCCACGCTTCAGATAGTCGTCGAGCGAGAGACCTTCTCGCGGCTTTGGCCGCTCGGGCCTTGGCGTGGGTGTCGCTGTCGGGGTATGGGCACGAACCTCGATCCGACCGATGTTGATGTGTACGGTGGGCGTGGCCTCGACCGCCGGTTCGGCTGGGGAGGGCGGTTCGGCCATGACCTGGCGGGGTGGCCTGCGGGGCGCTCTGTAGTCGGGAACCAGAGGCACGTTCGCTCCCGGCTCGCCCTCGATGGGTGGGGCATTGGCCGGGGGGTCGACATGGAGGTTGTCGTCACCTGTTGCCGGGGCCGTGGCTCGAGAAGGGGCCTTCGGTGGGGACGTCAGGTGGTCGGCGAGCTTCAATCGTCGGGGCGGATGCCCCGCGGTTGCCGTTTTTTCGTCATGATCTTCCGGCAATATTCCCGCTGTCGAGGAAAGCCGGCCGGTCGGCGCGGGAGCGTTCTCTTGCGGGGGCGGCACAAGGGATGTGAAGGCCGACGCCATGTCAGCCGCATCGGTGCTGGTCTTGTCGGCGGCGTGGCTTGCCGGGCGGACATCTTCGCCGGCCGAAGGTCGGCGGTCGCTGTCGGTGCCGGAGTGGGCAGTCCGTCGTGGCATCTTTGTCGAGCCGTCCGACTGCTGCATTATGGGCTCGACACTCTCGGTCGGTGCGCCTTCGTTCTGGGTAGAGAAAAGGCTGGGGAGGCGTGGCTGTACGAGGGTGGCCTCGCCTCGGCCGATCTGTGCCATACGGGCCAGGAAGTCGCTCATGTGGCCACCATCTGCAGATAGCTCGCCCGCCGTGCCGGGCTGAGCACGAGAATCTCGTCTTCCGTCCAGCCATAGGCCCTGGCCAGTTGGTGCACCTCCATCAACAGCCGCTGTGCACGGCGGCCGATTTCCAGCCAGAGGACATGAGCGATGTCGAACAGACCCTGCCAGCGGTGCCGGCACTCGGGGCAAGCAAGATCGAGGATGATCTCGGCCTGCGGGTCGGCCGCCAGGGCCAGGGTAGAGACGCTTTCCTTCAGCCCTGCCGGGAGCAGATCCACGGCCACGGGCTCGTCGTCGTGGCGTGCCTCGCTCACGCTGCGTTGCAACAGCACGTCCCGCGCCCCCTGCAGCGTCGCCTCTCCCGCCGCCGCGGCCAGATCGAAGCTGTCGAGGGGACGGATCGTGACGGTATAACCCCGTCGTTCCAGCTGTCGGGGGCGCGGCTCGGCGACGTCTGAGCCCAGCGCCATGCAGCTCAGCTCGAATTCCACCGACTCACCACAGTGCGGGCAATGGTCCCTGCCCGGCAGGGCATCGCCAAAGGTGGCCCGGCGCAGGGCCAGCAGCAGCATGTTGCGTTGTCCCAGTGACTGGGCCGCCAGCGCGTCGCGATCGTGTTCGGGCATCACCGGCTGCAACAGGCAGAGGGCCCGGTCGATGGGGTGGAGACGATAGGCCACTTCCCACAGCTGGATGATCTCGGAGGCGGTCAGCGCTCTCACTCTGGGCCTCCGTCAGGCGGGCTCGGTAAAACTGGGCTCGCTGGGCTCGGTGACCTCGTAGTCACGCTCCCACCCCTCGTTTTCCAGTTTCAGGGTCTGGATGGCGACGGCGTTGGCATTGGCATCCAGGTCGGGGACGGCCTGGAATTCGGACACCCAGCAGCGGTACACCTTATAGGCGATAGCGAGCTGCCCGGCCTCGTTGTAGATCTCGATGATGATGTCCTTGCGGAAGTCCTTCAGCGAGACCTCGCTGCCCAGACCCGAGCCGTAGTTCCAGACCTTGTTGGCCCACTGTTCGAACTCGGGGTCATGGGTGACACCACGTTCCAGAGTGATCGCCTCGTACTTGGTACGTCCCGGTGATTTGCGCGAGCTGGAGGGATCGCCACCCTCGCGGTGCTCCACCACCTCGGTACTTTTCTTGAGGGCCCCGACCTTGGAGATGCCGGCCACGTAGCGACCGTCCCATTTGACCCGGAATTTGAAATTCTTGTAGGGGTCGAAGCGATGTGCATTGACGCTGAACTGTGCCATTGGACTCTCCTTAGGCTTGGATCTGACCGGCGATTTGCTGTAGTTTGATCACCACGAACTCGGCGGGCTTGAGCGGGGCGAAGCCCACCACGATGTTGACGATTCCCTGGTCGATGTCGTTCTGCGTGGTGGTCTCGCTGTCGCACTTGACGAAATAGGCCTCGCGCGGGCTGCTGCCCTGGAAGGCGCCCTGGCGAAACAGGTTGTGCATGAAGGCACCCAGATTGAGGCGGATCTGCGCCCAAAGGGGCTCGTCGTTGGGTTCGAACACCACCCACTGGGTGCCGCGGAACAGGCTTTCCTCGATGTACAGCGCGAGGCGCCGGACCGGCAGGTATTTCCATTCCGAGGCCAGCTGATCGGCGCCGCGCAGGGTGCGTGAACCCCACACCACGCGCCCGGTGACGGGGAAGGCGCGCAGGCAGTTGACCGCCAGTGGATTCAGCTGGCCGTTTTCGCCATCGGTCAGCTTGACGCTCAGTTCCACCACACCCTTGAGGGTGGCATCGTTGCCGGCCGGCGCCTTCCAGATTCCGCGCTGGCCGTCGGTGCGCGCCATCACGCCGGCCACGGCGCCACAGGGGGCAAAGTTGGCCAGGCGGTTTTCCTGCAGGGGGTCGGGTTGTCTGATGTGCGGGAAGTAGAGGGCCGCATTGCGGCTGCGACCCAGGCCCCAGCCGGCACTGTCCAGGCCACTGCCACCCGTCAGGTGCGAGGCCTCGGTCCAAGTGGTGAGCGGGTCGACGATATAGATGGCGCGACGCTCTTCACAGTAGGTGGCGGCGGCGCTGCGGGTCTGGGAACCGATGTCGCCACCATCGCCTCGGGTCAGGGGCGGGATGCAGAGCAGGTTGAAGATGTCCGCCTTTTCCAGTGCCCACAGACCTTCCTTGTCTGATTTCAGCGAGGCCAGCGAGATCTGGTTGTCGGTGATGTCGGAGCCGTCGTCACCGTCGCTGTTGAATTGGGTAGACCAGTTGTCTCCCAGCATGGGATCGGCCCCGGCGGTTGGCGTGTGGGGCGCGACGCCGGTGAGGTCCGGCCGTGAACCGGGTGCGCCGCCACTGATACGCACCAGCCGGGATTGCTGTTTCAGCACATCGCTGACGAAACGGGCGTGGTCCTCATCCGTGGAGAGATTGAGGAAGCGCTCCGTCACCCCGGTGGCGGTGTCGCGAATGCTGAGATTGAACAGGCTGTCGGTCGGGTCGTCTTCGTGCGAGGGATGATCTATTCGTACCCGCAGCTTTTCACCCCATTCGCCCGTGCTGGCGGCGACCAGGTTGAAGCCGACCGGCAAGGTCAGGGTGGCGGCGCTGCCACCGTTCTGCACCCGCACGATCAGTGCATCGCGGCCACCGTTTTGGAAGAACTGATGCACGGCGTAGCTCATGGTGCTGTCGCGCCACAATCCGCCAAATAGTCGCTCGTATTCGGCAAAGCTCTGCACACGGGTGGGATCGTTCTCTGATCCGCGTAGGGCGCGACCGACGAAGGCGGTGATCGAGGTGGCGACCCCGGTGATGGTGCGAACCCCGCTTGGCACCTCTTCGATGTAAACGCCGGGATAGGATAGGGTCACGGGCATGATGGTTCTCCTTGCATTCTGGGCTGGGTATCGGTCCTGGCTATGGCGTTGAATTACGGCCAATGAGGATCTCTATCACGGCATCGGCACCGGTGGCGTTGGTGAAGGTGAGGCTGGTGGCGCCGCCCAGCAGGCCGACGGCGCCCGTGCCGATCAGGACATGCGGGCCATCCAGGGCGACGTCACTGCCACTCAGGTCGTAGGTGAGATTCTTGTCCGGTTTCTTGGGATTGATCACCAGCACGGAGATGCTGTCGGCCGGTACCAGGTTGACGGCCTGGGTGACGGTATCAGCAATCTCGATATTGAATTTGTCGTAGGCGTTGACCTCGTCGAAGCTACCCGCCGCCGAGACGCTCGGGCCGTGCAACACCTGGGTGACGAAGTTCCATTTGATCGTCTCTGCCATGCCTCTCTCCTCCGTCTTCGTATCGCTTGGTTGAAAAGTGGGTTCTGCCATGACAGCAGGGCCTGCCTGCCAGTCATTCGCCGCCCTTGTTGCCTGTCCTGGCCTTCTTGGTCGCCGAAAAGACCACCCCGCCATCCGGCAGGGACTCCCTGTCGACGAGTCGGTGCGCCATCAGCCAGTCCAAGGCCTTTTCCACTCGTGAAACGGGCACGCCAGCCTCTTGAAGCCACCAGCTGCGGATGCCTTCCAGGGTGTCCTTGCTGCGGGGATGTCTTTCCAGGTATTGCCTGATCTGCTGCGCAATATCCTTTGCCTCTTCATCCGTGTCCGCGGGTTGGGTGTTGGGACTGTTGTGTTTCACACAGTGCTCACTGGCCTGTTTGCGCTGCCTGTAGGTGAGCAAGTCCCGTACCAGGCGGGACAACACTTCAAGTTATTGATTCAAGTGTGGAATATATTTTGAGAGGGGGCTGGTGGGTGGGGGAGGAATGACTCACTTTTGCAGGGGCGTGGCTCTAAGCTATTGCTTAGCCACCGAAATCACGGTTGGGTAAAAAGTAACCCAGTGGGCGATGGCAACAGCTATTGCGCCGGGCGGGGACACTGGGATGTCAGGAGGTTTTCCGACTGCGCTTGAACTGGCTTCTGTCGAGGCCATATTTTTTCATCAGCTTTCCGAGGGCGCTGCGTTCCTTGCCGGACAGCAGAGCGGCGCGGCTGATGTTGCCACCGGTCCGGGTCAGCAGGCTGGTTAGATAGGCCTTTTCGAAATGGGCGATGACCCTGGCCTTGGCGGTCTGGAAGTCGTTGGCGCAGTCTTGAACCGCGGGTCGTTCACAGTGTCGCCTGTCTTCCGGTGCCCTGGGATCGGCGATATGAATCACCGGGTCGTCCGAGACCAGGTACTGGCGATGGATCAGGTTTTCGAGCTCACGCACGTTGCCCGGCCAGGAATAACGCAGGAAGGCGCTAAGGGTCTCCGCATGCAGCCGCCGTGGTTCCTGCCGATATTCCTCCGCATAGCGCTGGATGAAGACCTCTGCCAGCAAGCGGATATCCTCTGCGCGTTCACGCAGGGGAGGAAGTTCCAGGGTCACCAGATTGAGCCTGAACAGCAGGTCACTGCGGAAGGATCCTTCGGCCACCATCTGTTCCAGATTGCGATTGGTGGCGGCAATGATGCGTACATCGGCCTGTCGCGGCCGGCCCCCTATGGGGCGGTACTCATGATCCTCGAGAAATCGCAGCAACACCACTTGAGCGCGGGGACTCATGACCTCGACCTCGTCGAGCATCAGGGTCCCGCCTTCTGCCTGGCTGACGATACCGAGGCGGCTCTCGCGTGCATCTGTGAAGGCGCCGCGTTCGGCACCGAATAGCTCGCTTTCCACCAGATTGTCCGTGATGGCACCGCAATTGACAGGGATGAAGGGCCCTTGTCCGCGCCTGCTGGAATAGTGGATGGCGCGGGCGGCCAGTTCTTTGCCCGTCCCCGTCTCACCCTGAATGAGCAGAGTGGCATCGCAGGCCGACAGCTTCCTGATCAGAAACTTTACCTGCCGAAACGCGGGAGAGTCCCCAATGGGCATGCCCGTCTGCGGAAGCAAACCGGCACTCCTGTCTTGCGCTGGTGCCATTGCACTTGTCCTTGCACTGCCACCGCCGATGGCACTCGCAGCCTCTGACCCCACGATATGCCGCCGCCCTGAGGGCAGTGGACTCAGTCTCAGGAACAAGAATACTCGTCACCAACATGAAAGCAATGTGAATTCTCGTTTGTCCACCCGGTTGTGACCTGCTTCGAAAAATGTTCCTGCCCGGGATCTCATTCTGGGCTTGGCCATCTTCCTTACACGCGGACAAGAGGGAGGGGTGGCGAGTTCCTTGCGTTGGCAGTGTGTTGATACCTACCCAATGCAGAGGGAAGTGGCGGTAAGGAAGAAGAACGAACAACGGAATGCGATGCCTGGATATTTCACCTGATTTCTCGATTGCACCAGGTTCCCCAGGGGACTCGCTCTCACGTCGCGATCCACCTTGTGGGCCAGGCAATTGCGAAGATCTGCAACGCAGATATGGTCGATTTGACACCGCAACGTGTCCTGTTATGAATTGATCTGGGCTTCGTTTGTTTGTTTTCTCAGTGCAGTTCGGGGAAGACAAAACGCTCGGAAAACCCCGAAAGAAAGGCAAAGCCGAAGAGCTTGGGGGTTGCTGAGGGGCCAAGCTCCTTGACCATCTCCATGGTGAGAAACTCGCCTTGGAACAGGATGTAAAGGATCACCGCGCCCAACGCACCGACGAAGGGTTTGGTCAGCACGTAGTAACGAAAGTAGGCATCCTCGCCCGGTTTGAGATCCCGTTGCTTGACCCGCATGACCACCGAGAACATGCCGCCGATCAGCCCCGAAAGGAAAACAAAGACGAGGACGTTTTCCGCCATGAGCTCGTTCAGATAGCGCCCTTGGTAGATGGCCATTTCCCTCAGCCACACGAGCAGACTGCTCTTCGCCTCCGGCGTCTCCGCCAGATAGTCGGCCGGCTGGTATGCCGGAAAATCAACCTTGTCGCCTTTTACCAGCAGATCGGCGTTACCCACCAGCAGTGCAGCAAACAACATCAACATCACGAACGCGGCCCGATAGGTACGCATCTTGATGAATTGCTCGTAGATTCGTGCGGTGCGGATGGTGTTGAAACGCTCGACCAGTGCATGGGTGAGCCGTTTAACCTTGCGATTGTCCCGATTGTTGCCATCTTCATTGGTGGCCTCGGCCAGTTGTTGCAGCATGTCCCTGATCTCGGGCTGATCCTCAACAGCCAGCCGATGCGCCTCCTCGCGGCAGAAATCCACCTGGGTTGACCAGCTGTCGTCGTCCAGCACCTTCTCGAACAGGATCAGCCTCACCCGGGTCAGCGCACGCCATAGATTGTTGAGGTCCTGCTGGCGGTAGGTGAGAAGATCCTCCGCTTTGACCAGCGTTTTGCAGCATTGTTCGATGGCGATGCGACGTGTCTCAGGCACCTTCGGCTGATGCCTGATCAATTCGTAATGGAACTCGGTAAGTGCCAGTAGGTTGTAGTAACGCTCCTTTGCCTCATGGTAATGGATATGGGAAACGCGGCCTCCGAATATCGATATAAGATTCCTCAGCCATCGGTGTCCGCTCTCCTTCCAGAATGACCAGTCGGTCGGGCGGAAGCGGCGACTGTCACTTGAACACAATACCGACTGCGGGTACTCGCCGGTATTGTCGACTTCCGTGGGCCTTGGGCTCTGTGGAATCTTCGGATCCACACCCATAGAGTCATCACGAACATGTGATTGTTTCCCTGTCATGTCTTCCTCCACTAGGATTGAGACTCCCTTATTTGAATCTAGCACCATTCCAGCCGCCAGCCGGGCTGGCGGGCCTTGATTATGTTGCCGCAGGTCAGAAAAGTCAGAGATTACTGCCTCGCTGGTGGTACGACATGCCGCGCTGAGGTATTGCGTCGATCGTGGGACCCTTCTTGCGCGAAGCTTCTGGGGAAGCTGGTGCTTCGCCCCGACTCCAGGTCCGGCCACCTTCTTCCCCGCTCCTCATCCGCCTCGGTTGAATACCGCGCAGCAATCCCCCGGGGACAGTACAATGACGCCTGCGCGCCCGGATGGCGAAACTGGTAGACGCAGCAGACTTAAAATCTGCCGGCCATTGCGGCCGTGCCGGTTCGATTCCGGCTCCGGGCACCAAACCAGTATTCGGTTCCAACAGATAGCTTCTCGGAAACCCCTGCGAACAAGCTTACTGTCAGGCCGCTTCAGTGTTGATCGAATCAGGCCTGCCATTTGCCGAAGTTTGTGTGGGTGCCTTGCGCGGGCTGCTCCGACCGCCGGGGTGCCGAAAGCGGTGTAACGAAGCGGGCGCTCTCGCTTTCGTTGGAAACAAGAGCAAAGAACATCGGTTTGCCCGGCTTGCCAACCAGTTCCAGGACTTTTCTCAAGTGAAAGCAAATCTGGCGGGTTGCCCGCCGCCAACGCGTCGAGCCCTTTAACTCGAAATCTTGTCGGACGTGTCTACACTCCATAATGAAAAGGAACGCCCCTGGAGGGCGCCATTTTGGAAGGCAATGATTCGTTCGATGTGTTCTTCAGCTATCACAGGGCCGATCAGGCCGCGGTAGAGGCGGTCGCGCGCGCGCTGACGCATCAAGGGCTGAAGGTATTCTTCGATCGCTGGCACCTGACCCCGGGCAGGCCCTGGCCAAGAGCGCTGGAGGAGTTGCTGGGGTCGTGTAAGGCCATCGCGGTATTCCTGGGTAGCGAGGGGCTGGGATCGTGGCAGCAGCGCGAGCGTGACTTCGCCCTCGAGCGGCAGACGCGTGAGCCGGCTTTCCCGGTAATCCCCGTACTGTTGGATGACGCCGATCCGGGCCTGGGCTTTCTCGGTGCCAATACCTGGGTCGACTTATCACATGACGTGTCCGATGCTGCTGCATTGAGGGTCCTGGCGGCTGCCATTCGACGGAAGCCGCCGGGACCGCCAGCGTCGGACCAAATCGGAACTCCACGCGCAGCAGTCTGTCCCTACCGCGGCTTACGGCCCTTTCGCGAAGAGGATGAGCCGTACTTCTTTGGCCGGGCGGCATTCACCAAGGCCCTGCAGGCCGCCGTGCTCC
>JANTHH010000003.1 GCA_024762485.1 Chromatiales bacterium | reverse complement strand
TGCGGGTATAGAGCCTTGAGCGGATCTCGTCTGCGCTCAGGCTCAGCAGCGCCGTGGGATCTGCGCGCAGATCATAGACGATCACCTCGTTGCGGTTGCGCGGGTGCTTGGCCAGCGGCACCACCGCGGCGATGTGACCGAGACGTGCAGGATATTTACCGGAGACATGCAGGACCGGTCGCTTCGCCCGGACATCCAGCAGGCTGGCGACTGCCTGCTTGTCGCGGTGGCTGAAGACGAAGTCATAAAGGCGCGGCTGCCTCTCGCGGATCAGCCGTGCAAGGGCGATGGTGGCCCGCACATCCGACAGTGCATCGTGTGCCCCTTCGTGCTCGATGTCATTGGCGGCGGTCAGATCCTCGAGCCGGAAGCTGGTGACACCCTCCTCACGTTCGGGCCACTCGATGCCCTCGGGACGCAGCGCCCGTGTCAGTCGCGCCACGTCGATCATGTCCCAGCGGGAATTGCCGTGCTGCCACTCGCGCGCGTAAGGGTCGAAGAAGTTGCGGTAGAGACCGTAGCGGGTCACCTCGTCATCGAAACGGATACTGTTGTAGCCGAGCGAGCAGGTCCCCGGTCGTGCCAGTTCGTGATGGATGAAACGGAAGAACTCGGCCTCGGGCAAGCCCTCGCGCAGACACTGCTGCGGGGTGAGACCGGTGACCATGCAGGCGCCGGGCTGGGGCAGAAAATCATCTGCCGACCGGGCATAAATGACCAGTGGCTGGCCGATGGGGTTGAAATCGAGGTCGGTGCGGATGCCGGCGAACTGCGCCGCCCGGTCGCGGCGCGGGTCCGCGCCCCAGGTCTCGTAGTCGTGCCAGTAAAAAGAGGAGGGGGTCTTCACGGTCATCTCGTCCTGGGAATCGCCAGCCATGATACCCCAGTCCGGCGGGCGGCCCGGGGTGCTTGGGCCAGACAAAAAGCAAACCTACAACTGTGGACAGAATAATAAATAACGCGTTTTACTTATGCTGGTTTTGTTCGAAACTGACGCCGTCACCCTGTATCCGGAGTAATTACCATGGCACTCGTGAACATGGCCGACATGCTCAGACATGCCTACCAGCACAACTACGCGATCCCGGCATTCGACCTGGTCAGTCTGGACTTCCTCGCCGCCATCATGCGGACCGCCGAGCTGAAACAGTCACCGGTGATCCTCAGTCTGGCCGAATCCCATTTCGGCTATTTCGACTTCGAACTGGCCATGCCGGCCGTGGAGGCGGCCGCACGTCGCAGCAACGTGCCGGTGGCCATCCATCTGGACCATGGCAGCTCGCTGGCATCCGCGGTGCGCGGCATCAATCTGGGCTGCAACGGGGTCATGGTGGACGCCTCCACCCTGCCCTTCGATGAGAACGTGAAGCGCACTGCCGAGGTTGCCGCCATGGCCCATGGCTGCGGTGTCACAGTCGAGGCCGAACTGGGCTACGTGGCCGGGGTCGAAGGCGAGGACGCCGAAAGGCATCCGGGCGAGGTGATCTACACTGCACCCGACGATGCCCGCCGTTTCGTGGAACAGACGGGGGTGGACTGCCTCGCCGTGTCCATTGGCACCGTACACGGGCGCATGCGCGGCGAACCGCGCCTGGACTTCGACCGCTTGGCCGAGATCAACCGGACCGTGGGCATTCCCCTGGTGATCCATGGCGGCACCGGCCTGTCCGACGATCAGTTCAGTCAGCTGATCGCCAACGGTGTAACCAAGATCAACTACTACACCGCCCTGGCCGATGCCGCCGGTCAGCGCATCCGGAACAATGCCACCGCCGGCGGCAAGGGCTATACCCAGCTGGTGGCAGGCATCCAGGATGCAATGGGGGCCGAGATGGCACGCTGCATCGACGTCTGGGGATCCGCCGACCGTGCCGCCGACCTGCTGGCCTGCTGCACGCCCTGGCAGCCGGTGGAGCACACCATCATCTACAATCTGGACGAGGCTGCCGACGTGACGGCATTGATGGCCGAGGGCCGCCGGGTGCTTTCCCGTATTCCCGGCGTGCGCGAGGTATTCACCGGACGAGCCCTGCAGGAGGATGCCCGCTATCGCTTTTCATGGAACCTACGGTTCTGCCACCCGGCGGTGGTGGACAGCTACCGCGACCACCCGGAGCACCTGGCCTTCGCCAACAACTGCTTCCGCCCGGTGGCCGGCGACCGCATCAGCATCGATTTTCAGGGCGACATTGCCGTGATCGACTGACCCGGCCATGCGACGGGCACGAAAAAGCCGCCGCCTCCCGGAGGAGGCGGCGGCTTTTCACATCAAGGCGGAATGGCTTACAGCTTCTCCTTGATGCGGGCGGCCTTGCCGGTACGACCGCGCAGGTAGTACAGCTTGGCACGACGCACGTCACCGCGGCGCTTCACCTCGATACGGTCGACCAACGGGCTGTAGGTCTGGAAGGCTCGCTCCACACCCTCGCCGTGAGAGATCTTGCGCACGGTGAAGGCCGAGTTGAGGCCACGGTTACGCTTGGCGATGACCACACCCTCGAAGGCCTGCAGACGCTCGCGGTTGCCTTCCTTCACCTTGACCTGGACCACCACGGTGTCACCCGGGCCGAACTCCGGGATTTCCTTGTTCATCTGTTCAGCTTCGAGTTGTTGGATGATGTTGCTCATCGCCCTTGCTCCTGTACTCAAGCGCCATTATGGGCGCGGATAAATTCGTCGAGTAAAACCTGTTCTTCGCTCGTCAGTTCACGCTGTTCGAGCAGTTCCGGCCGTCTCAGCCAGGTCCTGCCCAGTGCCTGTTGCAGCCGCCAGCGGCGGATTGCCTGGTGGTCGCCAGACAGCAGCACCTCCGGCACTGCCCGCCCCTCGATCACCTCGGGACGGGTGTAATGCGGACAGTCCAGCAAGCCGTCCACATACGAATCCTCTACCGCCGAGTCCTGGTGGCCGAGCACACCCGGCAGCAGCCGTATGACCGCGTCCATCAGCACCATTGCGGGCAGCTCGCCACCGGACAACACGTAATCGCCGATGGACCATTCCTCGTCGACCTCGGCATCGATCAGCCGTTCGTCGACACCCTCGTAGCGGCCGGCCAGCAGGATCAATCCCGCGCGTCGGCTCATCGCCTGTGCCGCCGCCTGGTCGAAGCGACGCCCCTGCGGACTCAGGTACAACACCGGACTGTCCGGTGCGGCCTGCCGGGCGGCCTGTATGGCGTCGCGCAGCGGCTCCACCTTCATCACCATGCCCGGGCCACCGCCGTAGGGCCGGTCGTCCACGGTGCGATGCACGTCGTGGGTATAGTCCCGCGGGTTCCAGTGTTGCAACTGCACCTGGCCACGTTCGATGGCGCGGCCGGTCACACCCTGGCGCATCGCAGCGAACATCTCCGGGAACAGGCTGATGACGTCGAAACGCATCGGCTGCCCGGTCAAAATTCCGGGTCCCAGTCCACCACCATGCGATGGTTCTCCAGGTCCACCTCCCGGACCACCTGGTCCCAGAGATAGGGGATCAAGCGTTCACGCTCACCCTTGACCACCATGACATCGTTGGCGCCGGTCTCGAACAGTCGTTCGATCCTGCCCAACGGCGTCCCGTCTGTGGTCTCCACCTCGAGTCCCTCTAGGTCGGCCCAGTAGTACTCGCCTTCCTGCAGCTGGTTTGCCAGCTGATCACGCCTGACCGCGATTACGCCACGCAGCAGTTCGGCTGCGGCATCCCGGTCATCACAACCCGCCAGCTTGGCGACGACGTTGTTGCCCTGTCGCCTGCCCTGTTCCAGCTTCCAGGTCTCCCACCCTTTGCCCCGGTCGATGTACCAGGGCCGGTATTTGAGGATGCCCTCGCGCGGGTCGGTGTCCGAGAACACCTTTATCCAGCCGCGGACACCATGGAGCCCGGAAACGTAACCGAGGGTGACGAATTTTCCATCGCCACCCTCGGCAGTTTTTTCCTGTCCATGTCCTGCTGCCCCACTCACGGGCTCACCCGTTCAGCAGGAAGCGGCGACTGATCAGGCGGCCTCAGCGGGTGCAGCAGTCTTGCGGTACTGCTTCACCAGCTGGGCGACGCGGTCGCTCATCTGCGCACCGTGTCCGACCCAGTGATCGACCCTGCCGAGATCGATCCGCAGGTTCTCCTCACCTTCTTTCGCAACGGCATTGAAGAAACCCAGGCGCTCGATATAGCGGCCATCGCGGGCATTGCGCGAGTCGGTGACAACGATGTGATAGAAGGGGCGCTTCTTGGCACCCGATCGTGCGAGACGAATTGTAACCATGTCCGTACCTTAGACGTTCAAAACCGGTTCCAGACCTGTAACGGGCTGGAGTAAACCGCGTATTCTACCCATATTCAAGCGAATGTGAAGCGGTTTTCTTCCCCTCGACGGATCACTGTCCCGTCCTTCCGGCTGGACACGCCTTGGCGGGATCACCAGCCGTACGGGCCGGATCGCATGATCCGCCCTGGCCTCTCAGCCTTTGGTCTCGAGGGGCTGACCGAAACGCTCGAAAAGTTCGCGGTAGACCGCCTCGATGCCGTCTGCTTCTCGGGCGATGGTGAAATCGCGCGACACCGTGGCTTGCGCCTCACGCCCCCTGGCCCGCAGTTCATCAACGTCCGCCGTCGCTGCCGCGATGGCCTCGGTCATCGGCCCGGTCTCGCCACAGGGCACCACCCAGCCATCCCTCCCAGGGGTGACGATCTCCGGATAGGCCCCCGCCTCGCTGACTACCACCGGGCAGCCACTGGCCATCGCCTCCAAACTGGTGAGACCGAAGCCCTCTTCGCGCGAGGGGCACACCACCAGGCTCAGCGAACGGTACCAGCGCGGTATCTCGGCGAAGTCCTCGACCTTGCCGATGAAATGGATACGATCCGTCAGGCCGGCCTCCCGCACCTTGTCACGCAGGCCTTTCTCGAAGGCCTGATGCTGCGGCAGGGTGTCGCCGATCACCACCGCATGCCATTCCGGGCGTTGCGGCAGCACCTGACAAAGGGCATCGATATAGACATCCGTTCCCTTGCTGGGGCGAACCCGCCCGAACACCCCGATGCAGTAGTCGCCGCCCAACCCCTTCTCGCGCCAATTATGCTGCCGCTCCTCCTCTGAGGCAGGCGGGAAGAAGATCTCGGTATCCACGCCGTGGCGCACCACCTTGGCCGGCCGGTCGAGAAAACCCGCCGCCTTGGCCGTGGTGGCGATCAGCCCATCCATATGGTGGTAGTAGAAGCGTGTCAGCCAACTGTGACGGCGCAGCGCCGCCGAGGTCCACAGCAGGATGATGGGAAAGCGGAAGACATAACGCAGGATCAGCCCGATGAGCATTTCCTTGTTGCGCCGCGCATGCCAGATTCGCCAGGGGCCGCGGCGCGCCAATCGCAACAGTTCCCACGTGGAGACCTGTGGCACCCGCGCGGGCAGACTGGGGTCGCAGGCGACGATGGGCAGGCGCTTGGCCTGCTCCGGCACCACCGCAATCATGCTGGTGGTGATGCCGGAGAAACGCTTACTGAAGCGCGGCGCGAGAATACGCACGGCATCGAGACAAGGTTTGTCGAGCGCCACGTTACAGGTCAGATCTAGGCAGAGGACTGCAAAGGTGTCAGAACGGGAAACCGCCCGGCGGCATCCCACCGGGTGGCATGCCGCCACCGGGTCCCATCTTGCCCTTGAGGCCGCGCATCATCTTGGCCATGCCGCCGCCCTTCATCTTTTTCATCATCTTCTGCATCTGGGTGAACTGCTTGAGCAGCTTGTTCACGTCCTGCACCTGGGTGCCGGAGCCGGCCGCGATGCGGCGCTTGCGCGAACCCTTGATAACCGCGGGAAACTCCCGCTCCTGCGGCGTCATCGAGTTGATGATGGCCACCAGCTTGCCCATCTCCCTGTCGCCCACCTGGGCCTTTGCGGCATCGGGTATCTGCCCCATCCCCGGCAGCTTGTCCATCAGGGCACCCATACCGCCGAGACTGTTCATCTGTTCCAGCTGCTCCTTGAAATCCTGCAGACTGAAGCCCTTGCCCTTGTGGATCTTCTTGGCCAGCTTGGCGGCCTTTTCCTGATCGACGTTGCGGGTGACCTCTTCCACCAGGCTGAGCACGTCGCCCATGCCGAGGATACGTGAGGCCAGCCGGTCCGGATGGAAGGGCTCGAGTGCATCGGTCTTCTCACCGACACCGAGAAACTTGATCGGCTTGCCGGTGATGTGGCGGATCGACAGGGCCGCACCGCCACGGGCGTCGCCATCGATCTTGGTGAGTATGACGCCGGTCAGCGGCAAGGCCTCGTTGAAGGCCTTGGCGGTGTTGGCTGCATCCTGGCCGGTCATGGCGTCGACCACGAACAGGGTCTCCACCGGCTGCAGCCCGGCATGCAGCTGCTTGATCTCGCCCATCATCTCGTCATCGATGTGCAGGCGACCAGCGGTATCGACGATGAGGACATCGACGTAGGATTTTTTCGCCTGCTCGAGCGCCGCGCGCGCAATGTCCAGGGGTTTCTGGTCCGGGGAACTGGGGAAGTACTCCGCCCCCACCTCGGCAGCCAGTGTCTTGAGCTGTTCGATGGCAGCAGGACGATAGACATCACAGCTGACCACCATGACCTTCTTCTTCTCGCGCTCGATGAGGAAGCGTGCGAGTTTGGCCGCACTGGTGGTCTTGCCCGAACCCTGCAGGCCAGCCATCAGAATCACTGCCGGCGGCTGGGCCGCCAGATCGAGACCCTCATTGGCCTCGCCCATCACCTCGACCAGTTCGTCGTGGACGATCTTCACCAGCACCTGGCCGGGCTTCAGGCTCTTGGTGACATCCTCGCCAAGGGCCTTCTCCCTGACCCGGTCGACGAACTCGCGCACCACCGGCAGTGCGACATCCGCCTCCAGCAGCGCCATGCGCACCTCGCGCAGGGTGTCCTTGATATTGTCTTCAGTGATGCGGCCCTGGCCACGCAGGTTGTTGACGACCTGCGACAGACGACCGGAGAGATTCTCGAACATGGGCAAACCATCCAGTGCAGTAAGCGGCGCATTATAACCCGAGCAGACAACTGATGGGCTTTCCGCACCCCGCCCCATATGCCATCATCCCGGCCCATGAATGTGAGCCTGATCGCCCTGTCTGCCGCCCTGCTCTACCTCGCTGCCGGTCTGGCCACGGGGCTGCGCCTGTTCGGTACTGCGGACAACTACCGGCCGCCCCGTCCTATCGGTATTGTCATCGGCTTTCTTGCTGTCGGCCTCCATGCCTGGCTCCTCCATCACGGACTGCTGACCGATGGTGGCCTCAAGCTGAGCTTTTTCAACACCCTGTCACTGGCGACCTGGCTGGTGGTGCTGCTGCTGCTGATCTCGTCTTTGAGCAAGCCGGTGGAGAACCTGGGTATCGTGTTGATGCCCTTGGCGGCCATCAGCCTGCTGCTGGCCGAGCGCCACCCACCCACGCAAGCGGTGGCAGTGGGTGCGGACTGGGGCCTGCGGCTGCACATCCTGGTCTCGCTGCTGGCATACAGCCTGCTGGCGATGGCCAGCGTGCAGGCCATCCTGCTGGCGATCCAGAACCGCCAGCTGCGCCGCCATCACCCCGGTGGCTTCATCCGCGCCCTGCCGCCCCTGCAGACCATGGAAAGCCTGCTGTTCGAAATGATCCTGGTGGGCTTTCTGCTGCTCACCGTCTCGCTGCTCAGCGGCTTCATGTTTCTCGAGAACATGTTCGCCCAGCACCTGGTGCACAAAACGGTGCTGTCGATCCTCTCCTGGGCTGTATTCGGGGTACTGCTGTGGGGGCGTTTTCGCTTTGGCTGGCGTGGCAGGATCGCCATCCGCTGGACACTGGTGGGTTTCGTGGTGCTGCTGCTGGCCTACTTCGGGAGCAAGGCCGTGCTGGAACTGATGCTGCAGCGCTGAGGCTCAGCGCCCCATGTCGCGATACGCCTTGGCGCCCTTGCGGCCCTTCTTCATCTTGCCGAGTTCCGCCGCCACCTCGTCACGGGCGACCTGTCCCTGACGCATCAACTGCTTGTCGAGGGCGAGGATGGCATTGATGGTTGCGGCCATCTGTTCATCCGCCGGCTTGTGGTTGCCGGCAAAGGCCTGTTCGAGCAGCACGCGGCGCTGCATCTCTTTCTCGACCACCGCCGACCACTCGCCGGCATCACCCAGGGACGCCATCTCCTCGGTGACCTGCAGTGCCTCGGTGAGCAGGCCGTTGCGCTGGATGCTGGTCGTCATGGCCTGGCTCAGCCGATCATCGGCTCGGTCAGCACGGCACGCTGACCTGCCGGGTTGCGGATGTCCTCGGGCATGGCGTCCCAGGCGCTCTTGATCTCGAGCAGCAACCCGATCACCTCATCGAGGATCGCGGTATCGTTCGCGATATTGGCATCGATCAGCCGGCGGTTGATGTAAGAGTAAAGGTCATTCAGGTTTGCGGCGATCTCGCCGCCCGCCTCCTGGTCGAGGCTGCAGCGGAGACCGTCGACGATGGACATGGCCCAGGTGATCTGGTGACTCTTGCCGCTGTAATCCTTGCGCTCGACCATCCCCTTGGCCGTGGCAACCTTGTCGAGTGCACCCTCCATGAGCATCTGTACCAGACGATGGGGGCTGGCGTAGGCCACTTCCGACTCTGCGGCCACCCGGCCGTACTGACTCGCTGCCTTGCTCTTCTTGGTATAGGTCATCGCTACCACTCGTTGATTGTTGCTGTCTTATCAGTTGGCGGCTGCCGCCGGATTTTCTTGAGAGATGGAATGAGGGGCTTCTGCAGGATCACCCCCCATCATCCGAGCTGCTGGAACAGGAACTGGCTGGTGCTGTTGAGCGAGCCGAGCAGGCCGTCCAGCGCGGCGTATTGCGACCGTAGGGACCGCTCCTTGAGTTCGAGGCGGGCCTCAAACTGCACCTGATCATCCTGGATGTCACTGATGAGCTTGTTCAGACCACTCTCGCGACCATCGATGAGCCCACCATCGGCAAGCAGGGTCTCGGCCACTGCATCAAACCTGAAGGCGACACCCTGATCATCATTGGCGAAGAGGTCGGCAACAGCGGCGAAATCTGTATCCAATGCGGACACCATCTTCGATTCGTCATAGATCAGCTCGCCACTTTTTGCATCCGTAGTAATACCCACCTGTGAAAGCGCAGTGAAAGCCCCGTTCAGACCAACAGGTGGGGTATTGAATACGCTGCGCAGTTGGCGCTGAATGCCAAGAATGGAGCTGTCACTCGCAAGATCATCACTGCGCAGGTTACGCATGGTCCCCTGGAGCGAGTTGTATGCATCCACGAAGGCCTGCACGTTCTCCTTGATCTTGTCCGTGTCACGATCGAGCGTGAGGTCTGCGCTACCGACCTGCTTCAACTGCAATGTCAGACCGTCGATGACGCCAGTGACATTGTTGGAGGCGGATGTGAGCGCGAAGCCATCGACACTGTAGGCCGCATCAAGCTGGGTAAGATCGGCAAGTGTCGCACCCAATTGATCCGTGTTGGTGGTTGCGAAGTTGAAGGTGGCGGCATCCACAGCGCCACCGAATGAGAGCTGTAGCCTCGCGTCATAACCCGAATCATTCGCGGTCAGAACCAGGCGCTCTGTATTGGCACCCGTGTGCAGGATGGTCGCCGTCACACCCGGGTTCGCTGCATCGTCATTGATGGCGTCACGGAGCTCCGCCAGGGTCTTGGCCGTCGACAGGTCCACCGTCAGCGCATCGGCACCCACCGTCAACGTGAGTGCATCGCCTGCTGCCCCGCCAAAGGTATCGGTGTCGAGAAACTCAGCCGAACCCTGCTTATGGTTCTGGGCCAGACGATCAATCTGGACAGCGTAAAGTCCCGCCGCAGCACTGCTATCTGCAGCGACCGTTAGCACGGATTCATCCGTCGATGTCGAGGTGAAGGTACGGAATTTGTCCAGGGTGCTGAGATCCTTCATCGCATCCTGAAAGGTCGAGACGGCGCTGTTCAGACGCCCGTAGGCACTCAGTTGCGCCTGATACTCAGACTCCCGGCGCGCCAGTGCATCCAGTGGCTGACGTTCGACCGCCATCAGCTGGGAGATGATACTTTCGATATCCAGCCCTGATCCCACACCTGCTGCGGTTATCGCCATAACGCTGTCCTGCCCGGTTAACTATTATGATGTCGGCTGCTCGCTCAGGCGGAATCGCTGAAGATCGCCCCCGTCGCCGCTGCCAGTCGCTGGCGCAACTCGATGAGTTCTTCCGAGGGAATCTGCCGGATCACCTCGTCCGTCTGCTGATCGATGATCTTGATGATGGTGTCACCTGTCTCACCGTCGACCGAGAAACGCAGTTCACGATGCAAATCCTGGGCCATCGAGTTCAGCTCCTGAACCGTGTCCTGGATATCCGCGTGCTTTTCAGTAGCGGCCTCGTTCCCGGCAACGCCTGTAGCCGGCACAGTCGATGTCGGCTGTCCGGCTGTCTTCGTTGATTGGGTGGCCGCCGTGCTGCTGACGGGGTCACCCCGTAATGGTTGAGTAAAGGCTGCCGGATAACCCTTGATGCCAAATTCATTGCTCATAGCCACTCTCCTGGGCCAGGTCCTGTCAACAGGCCAGTCTTGCCGGGGCGGAAAAGGTTTTCCCCTGCCCCGGCAAGATCTGTCAGCCTATTAACGGAGCAGTGACAAGACGTTCTGCGGCAACTGGTTGGCTTGGGCCAGCATCGCCGTACCGGCCTGTTGTAGGATCTGGCTGCGGGTCAGATTCGCGGTTTCCTTCGCGAAGTCGGTATCCATTACCCGGGAGCGGGCAGCACTCTGGTTTTCGATGATATTGGCATTGTTGCGAACCGCGGACTCGAGGCGGTTCTGTGCCGCGCCGAAGTCGGCACGTAGCGCAGACACCTTATCCAGTGCCACATCGATGTTGCTCAGTGCAGCCGATGCGGTTGCCAGCGTGGAGATACCACCGGCAATCGTCGCAACGACACCACTGGCTGCAGCAACATCCACCGTGCTGACGGCGATCTTTTCACCTTGGTTATAACCGACCTGGAAGCTCAGGTTGGCAGCAGCCCCGATCACCGAGGTGCCATTGAAATCAGTCGATGTGGTATTACGGGTGATCTCGGCGGCCAGCGCCTGGTATTCGTCATCCAGCGAGGCCTTGTCGGCAGCACTGGTGGTGGCGTTGAGTGACTGCACCGCCAGCTCACGCATACGCTGCAGGCTGTTGGAGATCTCGGACATGGCGCCCTCACCGGTCTGCAACAACGAGATCGCATCATTCGCGTTACGGTTGGCCTGCTCAAGACCACGGATCTGGGAAGTGAAACGCTCGGAGATGGCCAGGCCGGCGGCATCATCCTTGGCACTGTTGATACGCAGGCCGGAGGAGAGACGCTCCAGTGAGGTCTGCATCGTATTCTGGGACATGCTCAGTGAGCGCTGGGAATTCAACGAGAAGACGTTGGTGTTTACAACTTGCATGGTACTTTCTCCCGACACCCTGCCAGCCGGTGCTTGCGCTAATGGCCGTCTTGGGCGTCTCTGTCATGAGCGGATATACATGGCCTATCCGTGTATTTACCGCTGTCAGCCCCTGTAACGCCCGCACGGGGGAATCCTTTAATCCTTTCATTCACAAGGTGGGTGTCGGCGCTCCCCCCCCTCCCCCACCTGGAACGCCTTGAGATTCAACAACATATCCATTTAAATGACGCCAACAGCGGCCTTTCGAGGTGCTTGCCCCGCCCCAGCGGAGAATTAAAAAGCGCCATTCCATCACCTCAGTCAGAGGATCCACCCCATGGAAGTCAGCACCCAGTTCGGCACACAGAACATCAATCCGGATACCGTCATCACCTTTCCCGAGGGTATGGCAGGCTTCGAGGACCTGACGCGATTCAAGCTGTTCCATGAGGCAGACAAGCCCAGCGTCTTCTGGTTGCAGTCCATCGACGACCCGTCGCTCCAGTTCTCGGTCACCGACCCCGAAACCTTCAATGTCGACTATCAAATCACGCTCTCGGACAACGACCTGGCACTGCTCGATGTTCAGGGTGAAGACCAGATACATGTCCTGGTCACCGTTGCCAGGGACGAGAATGCCGACAACCAGCTGCATGCAAATTTCATGGGACCGATACTGATCAACAGCCGTAGCCGGACCGGTATGCAGAAGACGCTCAACCAGATAGAAAGCCGGGTCATCATCAGCGCCAATTGACGACACGTTCGGGCGGCAAGGCCTTGCCGCCACACGGCAAGCCACTCCCTCCTCCCTTCGTTGCCACCTCATAGCAAGGGCGGCATGCAGCAAAAAGCAAACTTTGAAAAAAACTTTTTTTCAAAGCTCAGCAATGGGTTACAAAGGCAGCCCAGCAACATGACAAAGCTGGCACCTCTTTTGCAGCAAGCCAGGCAGCCCAGCGTTTTTGGTGCCTGGGACTAATGCAAGCAATGCAACAGAGGAATCTGAGCCATGCCACAAATTATCAACACCAACATAATGTCGCTGAACACCCAGCGCTCACTCAACCTCTCCCAGGGCAGCATGCAGACCTCACTGGAGCGTCTCTCCTCCGGTCTGCGTATCAACAACGCAAAGGACGATGCCGCCGGCCTGGCCATCTCCGAGCGTTTCACCGCGCAGATCCGCGGCCTGGAACAGGCCAACCGCAATGCCAACGACGGCATCTCCCTGCTGCAGACGGCGGAAGGCGCGCTCGCCGAAATAGCCAACAGCATGCAGCGTATGCGTGAACTGGCGGTGCAATCACTCAATGCCACCACCAGCCCAGCCGACAAGGCCTCGCTGGATGACGAATACCAGGCGCTGGCCGCCGAGATCACCCGTAATACCACATCGACTGACTTCAACGGCACCCTCGTAATCGGGGCCTCTACCACACTGAGCTTCCAGGTCGGTTACAACCAGGGCGAAAAAATCTCTGTAAATACGGCGAACGTTGCTGCAGCCAGTGGTGTCGTTGCGACGATTGCCGGTGATATCTCCACGCTGGCAACGGCATCGGCTGCACTGAGCAACATCGATGTGGCACTGGACAAGGTGTCTGAACTCCGGGCTGACTTCGGCGCGGCTCAGAACCGCATGGAATCGGCTGTGCGCAATAATGCCAACATCATCGAGAACCAGAGCGCAGCCCGCTCCCGTGTCATGGATGCCGACTTTGCCCGCGAAACAGCGAACCTGACCCGCACCCAGATCCTGCAGCAGGCTGGCACGGCGATGCTGGCTCAGGCCAACCAGTTGCCACAGAACGTGCTCCAGCTGCTGGGATAAATTAAAATTGGACCTTCAGGGCATCGGCTCGACACCAAGGCTAAGGCATCAATGAGCGAATACCCAGGTCTGCAATTCATCTCCAACAAGTTTGGAGATGAATTGCTGTATGAAGTAAATCGCACCAGCTTTGATCGCCTTGGTGCCAGCCAGGTGTTCCAGCGCCACTTCGGTAATCGTTTTGAACACACCGACAGCCTCTACATCATCATCGGCACCGATTCAGGCCTTTTACCTGCATGGATACTGAACAAGGGAATACCTGAAGGCACTCGCTATTTATTCATTGAGCTGCCTGAGGTTATCGCTGCGCTCGGCACGAGCCTCGGAACACTCACCGAGGAACCCAGGTTGGCAGTCACAACGCCAGATGCTTGGGAAAGCCTCAAAGACGACTTCCAATTCTCGGACTATGCCTGCCTCGAAAGCATCTCTGTCACAGCGTCTATTGGCGCACAGGATGCATACCTATCCAATTACCGGACCATCCAGCGTCAAACCCAGCAAGCTATCGAGCAATTTATATGGAAGACCTCGTATCAACTGGGCAGCCAGGTCTTTGTTAAGCGACATATCGAAAATCTCGGTGAGAACCGGGTACCAGCGATTGTCCTGAACAACGCCTTCTGTGGACGGACGGCTGTAATCCTGGGTGGAGGACCATCGCTGGATGACCTCATACCCTGGGTCAAGGAGAATCGTGACCGCGTCGCGGTCATTGCCGTTTCCAGGATAAGCCGCCGACTCATTGAGTGCGATATTCAACCGGATATCGTCGTATCCATCGACCCGAACCCAGTCAGTTTTGATGTAAGTAAAGAAGCACTGCGTTTTGATCGAGGTACGTTACTCGCCAACGCCTATCACGTATCCACTCCCTTGCTTGCCCAATGGCGTGGGCCATCTGTGTATTTTGGTCCGCGCTATCCATGGCTGACAACTGCCAATCCAGACAACACAAGGCATCACGGCCCGACGGTCACCAATGCCGCATTTGCCATGGCTGTGGATATGGGTTTCGAAACCATAATCTTTGCTGGCCTGGATCTATGCTACAGCCGAGAGGGTCATACTCACGCAAAGGGCAGTAATGAACGACAGGCAGGGCCACTGCTTGGGTCAGATGACATGCAGGTGGAAACCAACGGCGGTTGGTTCGCAGACACAAACCATGCCTTTGCCGAAGCAATAACAACGATGGGACAGCAAGCCCAGGAAGCCACACGCCGGGGATACACCCTGATTAACTCCGCCATTGCCGCGGCAAAGATAGCAAACATCCAATATTGCGCGATTGAGGAATTGCCAAAGCCTGCCATATCCGAGCCACCCGAAAGCATCATCGCTCGCCATCTGCCACAAGACGCACATGCGGATCGCTTACAGCACTATAAAAACGCCAAGCGCGAGCTAGCATCTATCAATGGACGACTACGTAGCATGTCCAAACTGGCGGTAGAAGCACTCGAGTGTAACGACGGGCTTTTTGGGCGAAATGGCAAGCAAGCTGACTTCAAGTACAAGAATCGCATGGATAAGATCGAGCGCAGGCTTGATCGTGACTTCAAGGATCTGGCACCACTCATAAAAAGCTTTGGTGTGCGCACATTCCTGCGATTGGTTCGGCCGGATAAGGACAAGGAATGGTCCGATGAAGAGATTGAGTACTGGGGAAGAGGCTATTACCAATCCTATAAGGTCAGTGCGGAAACATTGCTCGATATCGTTGCTTCTGCGCAAGAGCGACTGTCATCAAGAATGGAAGAACTGTCCCCCCAGCCCAATCTCGATGTGCTCCTAAGGCAGTGGGATAAAGATGGAACACCGGGCCGCGCTCAAGTTCTACTAGAAAATAATCCCAACCCTGACTTGAGGGAACAAGGTGAGTTACAAGAGCGGATACAGAAATTTGAAGGGATTCTTGGAAATAACGATACACAGCAGGCGCGCCAATGTGCTGAGCGCTACACCCTTGCCCCCGTTAGAGCCCGCCTCTCCTGGCTCCTGCAACACGATGACCGCGATACATTGGAGCGCATAGCCGTTGAATTGGCACAGCAACCCGGTGAGGAGGCAAATGAACTGGCCTTGCTCGCCACAGGTTATCTGCAGGAACTTGATAACCAACATGCCGAAGCCATGGCCAGCTACCAAAAGATCGTCGACCTCGCTGCAGATGCACTGGCGCCAGACCGTGAGTATGACAACCCCAATCTTGAAGACGCGCTTCGACAGATGAGTGCCATCTCACTGAATAATGGCGACATAGATGACGCATTACTGATACTTAATGCGCTGACCACACTGGCCCCAAATTATGCACCGCAATATGCAGAGCTGCTGCGTATCACGGGGAATATTCAGGAGGCCGCTGACGTTTATACCGAATATCTTCAGCGCGCACCTCGCGACCTCAGCAGCTTCCTGCGTTTAGGCAAGCTATATCAGGATGCTGGTGCAATTGATTCTGCGATCTGGGTGTATCAGCATGTTATTGAAGAAGATCCAGCAAACGATGCAGCCATCCAGCTCCTGGGGAGTCTGCCCGAAGACTCAAACAAATCATGAAGATCCTGGTCACCGGTGCCGACGGTTTCATCGGCTCGCATCTGACGGAAGAACTCATCCGGCGCGGCCACCAGGTCCGCGCCTTCGTCTATTACAACAGCTTCGGCCACTGGGGCTGGCTGGACGAGTCACCGGACGAGATCAAGCAGGAGCTCGACGTCTTCGCCGGCGACGTACGCGACCCCCACGGCGTACGCACCGCCCTGACCGGCTGTGACACCGTGCTGCACCTGGCGGCCCTGATCGGCATCCCCTACTCCTATCACTCGCCCGACGCCTACGTGGACACCAACGTGCGCGGCACCCTGAATATCGTTCAGGCTGCGCGCGATCTGGGGCTCGACAAGGTGGTGCACACCTCCACCAGCGAGGTGTACGGCACCGCCCAGTACGTGCCCATCGACGAGCAGCACCCTCTGCAGGGCCAGTCGCCCTACTCGGCCACCAAAATCGGTGCCGACCAGATCGCGCTGTCCTTCTACCGCTCGTTCGAAACGCCGGTGACCGTGGCGCGCCCCTTCAACACCTTCGGCCCGCGCCAGTCGGCCCGCGCGGTGATCCCCACCGTCATCACCCAGATCGCCAACGGCGAACGCACGCTGAAACTCGGCTCGCTGCACCCCACCCGCGACTTCAACTACGTCAAGGACACGGTCGCAGGCTTCATCGCCATGGCCGAGTCGGACAGGGTGCTGGGCGAGGAGGTGAACCTGGGCAGCAACTACGAGATCAGCATCGGCGACACCGTGGCGCTGATCGCAGAGGCCATGGATGCCGAGGTGGAGATCACCACCGACGAGCAGCGCCTGCGCCCGGAAAAGAGCGAGGTGGAACGACTGTGGGCCGACAACAGCAAGGCCCGCGAACTGCTCGGCTGGCAGCCGGAGTATGGCCAGCGCGAGGGCTTCAAGCGTGCCCTGGCCGAGACCGCCGCCTGGTTTACCGACCCGGCCAACCTGGCGCGCTACAAGCACGGCATCTACAACATCTGACATGGGCAGCGACGCAACGGCACCGCAGACCGATACCGTGGACGCGGTGCTGTGCACCCTGCGCGCCCACCTCCCGGCACAACGCCCCCTGCCATTGCACGAGCCCAGTTTCGCCGGCAACGAATGGGCGCTGGTGAAGGACTGTCTCGACTCGGGTTGGGTCTCCTCGGTAGGGGCCTACGTGGACCGCCTGGAAAAGGACCTCGCCGACTACACCGGCATCGGCCACGCGGTGGCCACCGTCAACGGTACTGCGGCCCTGCACACCTGCCTGATGCTGGCTGGCGTGCAAGCCGGTGACGAGGTCCTGCTGCCGGCACTGACCTTCGTCGGCACCGCCAACCCCGTCGCCGCCATGGGCGCCATCCCCCACTTCGTCGACAGTGAGACGGAAAGCCTCGGTATCGATCCTGTCGCCCTGGCCGGCCACCTCGACGACATCGCCGACCGGCGTGCCGATGGCTGCTACAACCGCCGCACAGGGCGGCCCATCCGCGCATTGGTGGTGGTGCATATCCTCGGCCACGTCGCCGACATCTCGGCCCTCGCCGAACTCGCCGCACGCTACCGCATCGAGCTGATCGAGGATGCCGCCGAGGCGCTCGGCTCCTGGCGCGACGCGCGCCATGCGGGCAGCTGGGCACGACTGAGTGCCCTGAGCTTCAACGGCAACAAGATCATCACCACCGGCGGCGGTGGCGCAGTGCTGACCGATGACCCGGCGCTGGCGCAACGTGCCCGCCACCTGACTACCACCGCCAAGCTGCCCCATCCCTGGGCCTTCGAGCATGACGAGGTCGGCTACAACTACCGCATGCCCAACCTCAATGCCGCCCTCGGTGTCGCCCAACTGCAGCGCCTGCCCGAACTGCTCGCGGACAAGCGTCGACTGGCCGAGGACTACGCACGGGCCTTCAAGGCCATAGCGGGCGCAGAGCTGCACGGCGAACCCATCGACTGCCGCAGCAATCACTGGCTCAACCTCATCCTGCTCGACCGGCCGGCCGACCGTGACCGGCTGCTGCAGCAGGCCGCGGACGAGGGTATGCTGCTGCGTCCCTTCTGGACGCCATTGGACCGGCTGCCGATGTATCGAAACTGTCCAGCCATGCCGCTGCCGGTGGCCAATGACCTGTTCGCCCGCGGTGTCTGCCTGCCCAGCTCGGCGCAGCTGGCCACCAGCGGGGCCTGGTCATGAGCAGCAACCCACGCCGCATCTGTGCGGTGACCGGCTCCCGCGCTGACTACGGCCTGCTGCTGCCGGTACTGCGCGCCATCGAGGCCCACCCGGAATTGCATCTCCAGCTGGCGGTCACCGGCAGCCACCTGGAACCGCGCTTCGGTCATACTGTCGATGTCATCCAGGACGACGGCCTCGGCATCGACGCCGCTGTACCGCTCGGCCTGGACAGCGATGACCCCGCCACCATTACCCGCGCATTGGGCACTGCCGTGACCGGCTTCGCCGGCGTCCTCGAGCACCTGCAGCCGGACCTGCTGCTGGTACTCGGTGACCGTTACGAAATCCTCGGCGCGGTACAGGCCGCGCTGATCGCGCGCGTCCCGGTCGCCCACATCGCCGGTGGCGACGTCACCGAGGGCGCCTTCGACGATGCCATTCGCCATGCCATCACCAAGATGGCCCACCTGCACTTCGTCACCAGCGAACAGGCCGCCCGCCGTGTGCGCCAGCTGGGGGAAGCGGATGAGCGGGTGTTCGTCACCGGCAGCCCCGGCATCGACCAGCTGCGCTCAACACCGCGACTGTCACGGGACCAACTGGAACAGCGCCTCGGCATGACCCTGCGCCCGCGCAATCTTGCCATCACCTTCCATCCCGCCACCCTCGGCAACGAGGATGCGCTGGACCAGCTGCAAGAATTGCTGGGCGCACTGGGCGAACTCGGTGACGAGGTCGGGCTGGTGTTCACCGGTGCCAACGCAGATCCCAGCGGCCAGGCCATCAACGACGCCATCAAGTCCTTCGTTGCGGCGCGCCCCAACGCCATACAGCACGACTCGTTGGGTCAGCAGGGCTACTACAGCCTGCTGTCCATGGTCGATGCGGTAGTGGGCAACAGCTCAAGCGGGCTCTACGAGGCACCGAGCCTGGGTACCGCCACGGTCAATATCGGTGATCGCCAGCAGGGTCGGCTGAAGGCGACTTCGGTGATCGACTGTCCGCCGCAGCGGGCGGCGATCGCGGACGCCGTTCGCAGTGCCTTCGAGCTTGACTGCAGCGAAGTGGTCAATCCCTATGGCGATGGCCGGGCCACACCACGTATTCTCGCCGTGCTATCCGAACCCTGGGAGCACGGGGCATTGATTCACAAAGGATTCACTGACCGGCGATGCAGTGATGACTGAGTCCCCTCGCATCCTCGGCCTGATCCCCGCCCGCGGCGGCAGCAAGCGCCTGCCACGCAAGAACGTGCTGCCGATGGCGGGCAAGCCGCTGATCGCCTGGACCATCGAGGCCGCGCTGGCCAGCAGTGTCCTGGACCGGGTCATCGTCTCCACCGACGACGAGGAGATCGCCACTGTCAGCCGCGGCCATGGCGCCGGGGTGCTGGAACGACCGCCGGAGCTCGCCTCCGACAGCGCAACCGGGCTGGCGGTGATGCTGCATGTACTGCGCGTCCTCGCTGAACAGGGTGAGCGCTACAACTACCTGGCCCTGCTCCAACCCACCTCGCCCCTGCGGACCGCCGCGGACATCGACGGTGCCATCGGGTTACTGCTGGAGAAGCAGGCCGACACGGTGGTCTCGGTATGCGAGACCGACCACCCGCCGGAGTGGAGCAACACCCTGCCCCCCGACCACTCCCTCGCCGGCTTCTACCGCCCGGACGTGCGCGAGACCCGTTCCCAGGACCTGCCGATCTCCTACCGGCTCAACGGTGCCATCTATATCTACGACTGCGAGCGCCTGCTGCGCACCGCCAGCCAGGACATGGACGACAACGGCTATGCCTACGTGATGCCGCGGGAACGCTCCATCGACATCGACAGCGAGATCGACTTCGCCATCGCGGAACTGCTGCTGACGCGGCGGGAAACGGGGAACGCGGCATGAACAAGCCCGTCTACATCATCGCCGAGGCCGGGGTGAACCATAACGGCGACCTCGATCGCGCCCTCGCCATGGTGGACGCCGCCGCCGAGGCGGGGGCCGACGCGGTGAAGTTCCAGACCTTCGACCCGGCGGCACTGGTCACCGGCAGTGCCCCCCAAGCCGACTACCAGGTGCGTAACGAGGGCGATGCCGGCTCCCAGCTGGCGATGCTGCAGCGCCTGGTGCTGGCCCCGCAGGATCACCATCGCCTGCTGGCCCATTGCCGGTCACGCGGCATCGACTTCCTCTCCTCGCCCTTCGATGCGGGCAGCGCCCGCTTCCTGATCGAGGAACTCGACCTGCCGCGGATCAAGCTCGGCTCCGGCGAACTGACCAATGCCCCCTTGCTGCTCGCCATCGCCCGCAGCGGGCGCCCCCTGATCCTCTCCACCGGCATGGCCGAACTGGAGGAGATCCGCGAGGCACTGGGGGTGCTGGCCTTCGGTTACCTGCGGGACGCCCCGCCCCAGCGGCGTGCGGACTTCCTCGATGTCCTTGAGGAACCCGATGCCTGGCCGGCGCTGCACGAACGGGTCAGCCTGCTGCACTGCACGACCGAGTACCCCTGCCCCCTCGAAGACGTGAACCTGCGCGCCATGGATACCCTGGTGGAGCACTTCGGCCTGCCGACCGGCTACTCGGACCACACCCTGGGCATCGAGGTATCGGTGGCCGCCGCGGCGCGGGGCGCCACCATCCTGGAGAAGCATTTCACCCTCGACCGCGGCCTGCCGGGCCCCGACCACGTCGCCTCGCTGGAACCCGGCGAGCTGGCCGAGCTTGTTGCCGCGGTGCGTCGCATCGAACAGGCCCTGGGCAGCCCGGAGAAACGCATGACACCCAGCGAGGCGGGCAATCGCGACGTCGCCCGCAAGAGCCTGGTCGCCAGCCGGCCGATCCGCCGTGGTGAGTCCTTCAGTGCGGACAATCTCACCAGCAAGCGACCCGGCACCGGCCGCTCGCCCTTCGACTACTGGGACCTGCTGGATACACCGGCATCCCGCGACTATGACGCAGACGAGGTGATCGAATGAGCCACCGTATCCTCATCCTCGGCGGTGGCGGCCACGCACGGGTGCTGGCCGACGCACTGCGCCAGCAGGGCCTTGCCGTCGCCGGCTACAGCGGCCCGCAGGACAGTGGCGAGCTGCTGCCCGGTATCCCCTACCTCGGGCCCGACCAGGTGGTATTCGAGCAGCCTGCCAGCGATGTCCAACTGGTCAATGGCGTCGGCTCCATCGGCGACAACAGCCTGCGCCGCGGGCTGTTCGAGGCCTTCAGCAGGCAGGGCTACACCTTCATGGCGGTGCGACACCCCGCTGCCGTGGTGGCCACGGACATCAGCCTGGGTGAGGCCTGCCAGCTGCTGCCCGGCGCCATCGTCAATGCCGGTGCCCGTCTTGGTGACAACGTGCTGATCAACAGCCGGGCGCTGGTCGAGCACGACTGCGAGATCGCCAGCCACTGCCACGTCGCCAGCGGGGCCGTGCTCTGCGGCGACTGCCGGCTCGGCGAGGACGTGCACGTGGGGGCCGGCGCGGTGATCATCCAGGGCGTCTCCGTTGGGAATGGCGCGATTATTGCTGCAGGTGCGGTGGTAACGAAAAACGTCGAGCCCTTGACGCTGGTTGCCGGCGTCCCGGCCGTAACGAAGCGAGCCATGAATGAGCAAGAAGGACTGGAAGAATATCGTCGTTAGCCCGGCCGCCTCGCTGCAGGAGACCCTGCAACGGCTGGACGAAGGGGGGCTGCAGATCGCCCTGGTTATGGACGACGACTGCCACCTCGCCGGCACGGTGACCGACGGTGACGTGCGCCGCGCCCTGCTGCGCGGCCAGGGTCTGGACACCCCGGTGACCGAGGTGATGAATCCCAACCCCGTGACCGGGCTGCTGCTGGAGGAGCCGGAAATCTGGCAACGCACCATGCAGCGTCACAGCCTGCATCACCTGCCGCTGCTGGATGCCGCGGGCTGTGTCAGCGACCTGGTGCGCTACGAGGTGCCGCTGGAGCCGGAACGCAACACCCAGGTCATCATCATGGCCGGCGGGTTGGGTGCCCGGCTGCGGCCGCTGACCAACGACATCCCCAAGCCGCTGATCAAGGTCGGTTCCAAGCCGGTGCTCGAGACCATCATCGAGAACTTCGAGGCCCAGGGCTTCCACGACATCACCCTGTGCATCAACTACAAGGGCGATCTGATCCGCGAGCATTTCGGCGACGGCAGCGAGCTGGGCGTCAACATCCGCTACGTGGAGGAGCCGGATCGCATGGGTACCGCCGGCGCCCTGACCCTGCTGCCGCAGCCGCCGACCGAGCCCTTCATCGTCATGAACGGCGACCTGCTGACCAAGGTGGACTTCGTGCGCCTGCTCGACTTCCACCAGAGGCAGGGCTTCAGTGCCACCGTGGCGATGCGCGAATACAGCTACCAGGTGCCCTACGGCGTAATGGAGATCGACCAGCAGTACCGGGTCATGCGCATGGTGGAGAAGCCGGTCGAGCGGCGGCACGTCAGCGCGGGGATCTACATCCTCAGTCCGGAAGTGGTCGAACACATCCCCGGCAGCCAATATCACGACATGCCAACCCTGTTCAACACGTTGATGGACAGCGGCCGCTCGGTGGGCAGTTTCCCGCTGCGCGACTACTGGATCGACATTGGCCGCATGGAGGATCTTGAACGGGCCAGTGCCGAATTCACCGAGATGTTCGGCTGACAACGGCCAGCCCATGCCCTGACGGCCTGATCGGGAAGGAATGAGATGACGGGCAGAGAAACGAACGGGGCGCTGGTTCGCCCCGACGGGGTCAGGCCGCCTCGCTGGCCGAGGCAGAGATACCCTTGCGGAGATAGAAATGGAACTTGCCGTCTGCCTGCTCGGACTCCAGCAGATCGTGTTCGAACTTTCTGGAGAACACGTTGAACTCGTGGATCGAGTCTGCAGTGGTGGTGGTGACTTTCAGTACCTGGCCGGGTTGCATCCCCAGCAGCACCTTTTTCGTCTTCATCAGAGGCACGGGGCAGTTGTAACCGGAAACGTCCAGCTCGACATCGATGTTATGCATCACTTCTCCTCCGAAGTTGAGGGTCAATTGTGGGCTCAAGCACCCAGCACCGAAACGACTGGATGCATTGCCGTCCCTGTTTGTAACGGGTGAATGGGTGCGTACTTGATCAACCCACCACTCTCGTTCCCACAATCCTGACCTGTAGGTTGCCGGTCCGACTTAGAATACCCAGCACCCACTGGCAATCACGACGTCAGAACCCTGCTGACACCGGATCAGCCTGCAACTATCGAGTCACGGAATGGACCAACCTCTTATCAAGCTGACCACCCGCCTTTCCGTGTATATCTTGCATGACTGACAAGACAGGAATCGTTCTCACCCTGATCCTCCTCGGCCTGTGGACGGGCTTCCCCGCCCGTGCGGCTGATGCCATCGGCAGCGCCTCACCACAGGAGGCTGTCCCTGTGCGGCCGACTGCTGCGGCCAGTCCACCGGCGCCGCTCATCCCTGCCAGAAAATCCCCTGCCATCTGGACAACACCGGCCGGGCTGACCGTCAAGGGACGTGCCCTTGCCATCGGGCTGCTTGAGGCCGGGAAGGAAGGCCTGGACCCGCAGGATTATCTGAGCCCGACCTTCCTCGAGCGCTGCCTTGATGACACCCTGGAGGACGCAGACTGGTGTGAGTCACAGCTGAACGAGGCGTACCTGCACTACGCAGAGGACGTCGGCTACGGTCGCTACCACACCGAGGAACAGGATCCCGAGTGGCACATCCCGGCCAGGACCTTCGACGCCCGGTCGGCGCTCTCCCAGGCACAGTCGACCGACGACATCGCGAACCTGCTGCGTTCACTGCCACCGCCCCACCCCCAGTATCGCAGGCTGCGGGAGGCACTGGCCGCCTACAGGTCCATGGCGGCCACAGGTGCATGGCCGGTGATCCCTGAGGGTCCCACCCTGGAGGGCGGCGAGGACGATTCCCGTGTCGGCCTGCTCAGGTCACGCCTGGCCGCCGAGGGCTACCCCGTGCCTGCGACGGCAAACGGCGATCGCTATGACGAGACTGTCCTTGAGGCCGTCAGGGATTTCCAGTCACGCCATGGTCTGGCCGTCGACGGCAAGGTCGGACCCCGGACCCGGGCCGCACTGAACACGCCGCTGAACTACCGCATCGCCCAGATCCGCCTGAACATGGAACGCTGGCGCTGGCTGCCACGGGATCTGGGCGAGCGCTATCTGCTGGTCAACCTCCCCGCCTTCGAACTGGAGATGAGGGACAACGGTCAGCTGGTGCACCGCATGCGCGCGATAACCGGCCGGATCGACCGCACCAGCCCGTCATTTGCCAGCCGACTCACGCAGATCGTACTCCATCCCTCCTGGACGGTGCCGAGACGTCTCGCAGTGGAGGACCTGCTTCCCCGGCAGCAGGAAGACCCGGATTTTCTCGACAAAAAACAGATCACTGTGCTCCAGAAGCAAGGGGATCGCCTGGTCGAGATCGATGCCCACACGGTGGACTGGACACTGTACGACAAGGACAACTTCCCTTTCGTCCTGCGCCAGGCTCCTGGTCCCCGCAACAGCCTCGGCAAGATCAAGTTCATCATGCCCAACCCCTTTCAGATCTTCCTTCACGACACCCCCGGGAAGGCGCTGTTCAACAAAACGATACGTACCTTCAGTTCCGGCTGCATCCGTCTTCAGGATCCGCTGTTGCTGGCCGACTGGCTGGTAAGCGGGGAGGATCCCGGTATCATTGATTCCCTGCAGCGTGAGCTTGACGGGGACGACAGCGAGACCCTGGCACTGCCGTTGCGAGGACGGGTGCAGGTCTATCTCGTCTACCTGACGGTCTGGGTCGATGAGGCCGGAAATGTGCAGTTTCGTGATGACATTTATGCCAGAAATCACATTTTGCTCAGCATGTTCCGGGATTGACCTTGATAATCAGCCACATGGCGACCATATTAAAACCACATTTTTGAGTAGTAGATTAACCATGCCGTCGAAAAAGCCGTTCTTCCCGACCCCGTCATCCACTGCAGAAACACCCGATCACTCCCGTCGCCGCCTCCTCGGCCTCTGCCTTGCCTCCACGGCCGCCCTCGCCATCCGGCCCGTCCGTGCAGCGGTAAACAGCGCGCCGGAGCGCACCCTGAGTTTCCATCACCTGCACACAGGCGAAAACCTGCACGAGACCTATTGGGCAAACGGTGAATATCTCGACGAGGGTGTGGCGGCAATCACCCGTGTACTGCGCGACTTCCGCACCGGTGACAGCCACCCGATGGACCTGGAACTGCTGGACACCCTGTACCGGCTGCGGCAGAAAACGGGCAGTGACCGTGCCTTCGAGATCATCTCGGCCTACCGCTCGCCGAAGACCAACGCGATGCTGCGAAATAATTCAAACGGCGTGGCGAAGAAAAGCCTGCACATGCAGGGCAGGGCCATCGACATCCGCCTGCCCGGCCATGACCTGAAAAAGCTGCAACTGGCCGCCCGATCACTCAAGGCGGGCGGTGTGGGCTACTACCCGAAATCCGGCTTCATCCATGTCGACACCGGGCGGGTACGCTACTGGTAAGAACACCCCGGTTCGAACGAAACGCCTGCTGGACTACCTGCTCAGCGGCCCTCGCCCAATAACTTGAGCAGGCCCTCTTCATCCAGGATCTCGATACCGAGTTGCTCGGCCTTGGCCAGCTTGGAACCTGGATCCTCCCCTGCCACCACGTAGTCGGTCTTCTTCGACACACTCCCGCTCACCTTCGCACCCAGGGCCTGTAGCCGGGCCTTGTAGTCGTCGCGGGGCCGGCTCAGCGCACCGGTGAGCACAAAGGTCTTGCCGGCCAGCGGCAGGTCTTCCGGGCGCGGCCGTGGGGCGCCCTCTTGCCAGTGAATGCCAGCGGCGATCAGCTTGTCGATGACCTCCTTGTTGTGTGGCTGACGGAAGAAGGCGGCGATGTGGGCGGCGACGATCGGACCGACATCGGGGGTCTCCTGCAACTCATCTTCGCTGGCGGCCTGGATCGCCTTGAGCGAACCAAACTGCTGCGCCAGGGCCAGTGCCGTGGCCTCACCGACCTCCCGTATGCCCAGCGCATAGAGGAAGCGCGGCAGCGTCGTGGACTTGCTCTTCTCCAGCTCGTCCAGCAGATTCTGCGCCGACTTTTCCCCCATCCGTTCGAGCCCGACAAGTTGTGCCTTGGTCAGGTGATAAAGATCGGCGGGATTGTGGACCAGCTCGTTGTCGACCAGCTGCTCCACCAGCTTGTCACCCAGTCCCTCGATATCCATGGCCTTGCGCGAGGCGAAATGTTTGATCGACTCCTTGCGCTGTGCGGGGCAGTAAAGCCCGCCGGTGCAGCGTGCCACCGCCTCGCCCTCCGGCTTGATCACTTCCGAGCCGCACACCGGACAGTGCTTCGGCAATGTCACCCGCCGCGTGCCCTTGGGACGCCGTTCGAGCACCACGCCGACCACCTCGGGGATGACGTCGCCGGCGCGACGGATGATCACCGTGTCTCCGACCCGCACATCCTTGCGCCACACCTCGTCCATGTTGTGCAGGGTGGCATTGCTGACAGTGGCGCCGCCGACGAACACGGGTTCCAGCCGTGCCACCGGGGTGACCGCGCCGGTGCGTCCGACCTGGAAGTCTATGGCCAGCACCCGTGTCAGCTCTTCCTGCGCGGGAAACTTGTAGGCGATCGCCCAGCGCGGTGCACGGGAGACAAACCCCAGCGCCTCCTGGTCGGCGAGTGAATCGACCTTGAACACCACACCATCGATGTCATAGGGCAGTTGTTCGCGTCGCCTGCCGATGTCCTGATAGTAATCGATGCAACCATCGACCCCCGCCACCGTCTTCAGCTCGGGGGATATCTGCAGCCCCCAGTCGACAAGCCGGCGGATGCTGGCGCTGTAGGTATCGGCCGGCGGACCGCTGGAGATCTCGCCAAAGCCGTAGCAGAACATGGTCAGCGGCCTGCTGGCGGTCACCTTCGGATCAAGCTGGCGCAGGCTGCCGGCCGCGGCGTTACGCGGGTTGACGAAGGTCTTCTCACCACGCGCCCGAGCGCGTGCGTTGAGCGCCTCGAAGCCGGCGCGGGGCATGAAGATCTCGCCGCGCACCTCCAACACCTCGGGCCAGTCGTCGCCGAACAGCCGGAGCGGGATCGACTTGATGGTACGCACGTTGGCGGTGACGTCCTCGCCCACCCGCCCGTCACCACGGGTCGCCCCGAGCACCAGCAGCCCCTGTTCATAGCGCAGGCTGATCGCCAGGCCATCGAGCTTGGGTTCGGCGGCATAACTCACCGGGCCATCATGATCCAGACGACCGAGCAGTCGCTTCTCCCAGGCACGCATATCCTCCTCGGAGAAGGCGTTGTCCAGGGACAGCATGGGCACCTTGTGACGGACCTCGGCGAATCCCTCGCGGGGTGCGCCGCCGACACGCTGCGTAGGTGAATCCGGAGTGACCAGTTCCGGGAAGCGCGACTCGATGTCCCGCAGCTCGCGCATCAGCCGGTCGTACTCCGCATCGGGGATCAGCGGGTTGTCGAGCACGTAGTACTGGTAGTCGTGGCGCGCGATCTCCTTGCGCAGCTGCTCGGCCCGCGCCCTCGCCTGCGCCAGTTCGCTCACGTCCTGCTCCGCGCCAGCGTCAGCTTGCGGCGATGGTCGATGATGCGCTCGCGGGTGTGCTCGATGGTCTGCTTGCTGAGTACGCTGCGGTTCTCGTCCTTCAGCTCGGCATCGAGCAGGGCTGCCAGGCGCTCTGCAGTGAACAACATGTCCGAGTAGATGGCGAGGCCGTCACGCGGCCCAGGCAATTGTGTGAACAGCGTGACGCCGGGCGTGACATAGTCCGCCATCTGCTTTATCGGAAAGGTTCCGGGTTCGACCATGCTGGCCATGCTGTAGAGCACCAGCCGCTTCGCGCGGCCGTCGTGGCGATGATAGATGTCCATATCCCCGAATTTCAGCTCCACTGCCTCGGTGGCGGCCAGTATCTGGTCGCCGGTGAAGTGTGGCTGGTGCTTGGGGGTGATGCTGATCTGCAGGATCAGCCGCGGCAGGTCGTCATCCGACTGGGCGGCGTGCAGGTAATCGGTGTCGTCGAGGGCGTTGAAATCGAGATCGAGTTCATTCTGATCGCTCTCGATCGGTGGCTCGTCGCCGCCCACCTCGTCCCATTCATTGAGGCGCAGCGGCTCCGCCTCGTCGATCGGGATGCTGGGGATGTCCGTCAGCTCTGAGTCGGCCACCAGCGCATCGTCATCCGCCCTGCCCCGCGTCTCCGCCGCATCCTTGACACTGTCAAGGTGAGTGGCAGCCGGCCGGCCGGCGCTGCGGCCACGCCGGTAACGATCGGCGAGGTAGATGCCAACCACCAGTGTGATGCCGGCCACCAGGAGAATGAGGCGAATCAGATCTGAGTCCATGCTGGGTAACCCGTCCGTACCTAACCCGCAGCCACCATCTGGGCCGCCGCGTCGACGTCCACCGACACCAGACGCGACACGCCGGGCTCGTGCATGGTGACACCCGACAGCTGGCTGGCGATCTCCATGGTGACCTTGTTGTGGGTGATGAAGATGAACTGGACCTTGTCCGACATCTCCTTGACCAGGTTGCAGAAACGGCTGACGTTGGCATCGTCCAGCGGCGCATCGACCTCGTCGAGCATGCAGAAGGGTGCGGGATTCAACTGGAAGATGGCGAACACCAGGGCCACAGCGGTGAGCGCCTTCTCACCACCCGACAGCAGGTGGATGCTTGAATTGCGCTTGCCGGGCGGGCGCGCCATCACTGCGACGCCGGTATCCAGCAGGTCGTCGCCGGTCAGCTCCAGATAGGCGTGACCACCGCCGAACAGCTTTGGGAAGAGTTCCTTGATGCCGCTGTTGACCTTGTCGAAGGTCTCCTTGAAACGGGTACGGGTCTCACGGTCGATCTTGCGGATGGCCGTTTCCAGCGTCTCCAGCGATTCGCTGACATCCGCGAACTGCTTGTCGAGATAGGTCATGCGCTCGGACTGTTCCCTGAACTCGTCGATGGCAGCGAGGTTGATCGGCCCGAGGCGCTGGATGCGCACCGCCAGCCGCTCGGCCCGCTGTTCCCAGGCATCGATTGCCGCCTCGTCCGGCATCTCGTCGAGCAGCTGCTGCAGGGTGAAGCCGCTCTCGCCCAGCTGCTCCTCCAGGGTCTTGCTGCGCACCAGTACCTCCTGGCGCTGCATGCGCAGCTGGTCGAGCCGGCTGCGCTCGTCCTGGACCTTCTGTTCCACCAGGTGGCGCTTCTGCTCCAGTTCACGCAGGCTGTGATCGATGGCCTCCAGCGACTTGCGCGCAGCGGCAAGCTGGGCCTCCACCTCGACGCGCTCGGCCAGCCGCTTTTCCAGTTCCAGCTGCTGCTGTGCCTGCGGTTCGGCGCTGGCCTCCAGGGCGGCACGCAGTTCGGCGCTGCGCGCGGTGAGTTGTTCGAGTTGCGAGACCGCGCGGTCGATGCCGGAACGCAGCGACTGCTCGGAACTGCGCATGGATTCCACCCGCAGCGCGATCTCGTGCACCGCATTGCGTGCCTGGGAGGCCGCATTGCGCGCCTCCTCGAGGGCCATGCGCAGCTGCTCGCGACGCTGCACCAGCTGCTCACGCTGGCTGCCCAGGGTCTCCATGTCGGCCAGTGCCTGGTGCAAGCGGGCACGGGCCTCTTCCATCTGCTGCGCGCCCTCGGTGATCTGCTCGCGCAACTCGCCGGCATCCTTCTCCAGTGCCTCGATGCGGTGACGCACCTGTTCGGCACGCGCCCGCTTGCCGCTGAGCTGGGCACGGATATCGGCCAGCTGGCGGTTGGCCGCATCCAGCGCACGCTGCTGCTCCTCGCGGCTTCGTTCTGCGTCGAGCAGCGCCTGCTGTCCCTGCTCCAGCCGCTCGGTCAACTCCTCCACCTGCTGCTCGATCACCGCCAAGCGGCTCGTCAGATCGCGGATCTCCTGCTCCCGCGCCAGCATCCCGGCGCCGGCATCGGCCTCGCGCTGCCAGCCCAGCCAGCCCTTGCCGAGCCATACCCCCTCGGGCGTGATCAGGGTCTCGTCGTCGGCCAGCGTCGTGCGCTGCGCCATCGCTGTGGTGGTATCCGCTGCGGTGCGCACGCGGGACAGCAGGGCGGACAAGGCAGCTGGGCCCTCGACCATTGCGGCCAGCGTGCCCTCGCCACCGCCCAGGGTGCCACCGCATTCCATCAGCTGCAGGCGGCCACCGTTGAAGTCCGCAAGCCTGTCCGCGAGGCCATCGAGACCCTCGACGCAGACGGCCTGCAGATGGTGGCCGAGCACGGTCTCCACCGCCGTGCGCCACTTCGGCTGCACCTCGATCTGCTCCAGCAGGCGACGCGCCTGGGCGAGCCCGGCGGCCTCCAGCCACTGCGGCAGGCCATCCCCCTCGCTGCCCAGCGCATCCTGCTGCAGCGCCTGCAACGAGGCGAGACGGCCACGCGTGGTTTCGAGCTCTGAGCGGCTGTCAGTCAGTGCCTGCTGCAGTGTGGCGTTCTCGGTGCGTATGTGATTGATGCGATCGGCTGCCTCGGCGCTGCTGCCGGCGAGCTGCGCCAGCACGCCATCCTGTTCCTGTTCGCGCCGTTCCAGTTCGGCGATATCGGCCTGTAGAGCGACATCGGCGAGCCGCTGGCGCTCCTCCTCGAGACGCTCGAGGCGGCGCTTGAGCTGCAACTCCTGCTGCTCCAGGTGGTTGATCCGGGTGCGTTCGACCTGCGCCAGCTGTGCCGGCTCGGTCGCCTTCTGGTTGAACTCGTCCCAGGCTGCCTGCCAGTCCTGCATCGCTGATTCGGCCTGCTCGCGGGCCTCGGCAGCGGCCTCGGCGCGGGCCTGGGCCTCTTCCAGGCGCGGCTGGTCCTGTTGCAGCGCGCTGTTGAGTTCCTCGAGACGGCTGTGGTCCTGCTGGCTGTGCTCGCGGGCCTCGGCCAGGGTCTTTTCGGCCTGCAGCAGATCCTGTTCCTGCTGGCGACGCGCCTCGCGGGCGTACTGGATCGCCTCTTCGAGCCGGGCGATCTCTGCGCCGACGGCATAAAAGCGCCCCTGGATCTCGTTGAAGCCGTCGTTGGCATCGGCATGGGCCGCACGCTGCTGCTCGATGGTGTTCTCGAGTTCGCGCTGCTCGGCAATGGCCGCCTGCAGCAGGGTCTCCTGTTCGGTGATGGCGCGCTCGCGGCCAGCCAGGTCCTGTCGCATTTCATCGAGCTTCAACGCCTGCAGCTCGGCGCGTACCCGGCGTTCCTCCTGCTTCAGTTCCTTGTATTTCTCCGCTGTTGCGGCCTGCCGTTCGAGGTGGCGCAGCTGCTTGGCGACTTCCTCACGCAGGTCGTTGAGGCGATCGAGGTTCTCGCGGGTGTGGCCGATGCGCCGCTCGGTCTCCTTGCGCCGCTCCTTGTACTTGGAGATGCCGGCGGCCTCTTCCAGGTGGTGTCGCAGGTCTTCGGGCCTGGCCTCGATGAGGCGGGAAATCATGCCCTGCTCGATGATGGAATAGCTGCGTGGTCCCAGGCCCGTGCCGAGGAAGAGATCGGCGATGTCGCGCCGGCGGCAGCGCACGCCATTGAGGAAATAGCTCGACTGGCCGTCACGCGATACCTGGCGCTTGACCGAGATCTCGCTGTACTGGGCGTACTGCCCGCCGGCACTGCCGTCGCTGTTGTCGAAAAGCAGCTCGATGCTGGCGGTCCCCACCGGCTTGCGGCTGGAGGAGCCGTTGAAGATGACGTCGGCCATGGATTCGCCGCGCAGCATCTTCGCGGAGCTCTCCCCCATCACCCAGCGTACCGCATCGATGACATTGGACTTGCCGCAGCCGTTGGGGCCGACGATGCCGACGAGGTTGCTGGGGAACGGGACGGTGGTCGGGTCGACGAAGGATTTGAAGCCCGCGAGTCTGATCTTTTCCAAGCGCATGGGCGGACAAGATACAGGAACGCCAACAGGCCTTACAAGGGAACGCTCCCCAGTTCCAGCAGACCTCCTTGCTGCGTCTCTAACCACTTGATTTATATTGAACAAAACCTTCGCCTTGCAGCATCCGCCCAGGTCTCGCCGGCGACCACCGCCCTGTCCTGCCATGGCGTATAATCAGCGCCATTTTCCGTACCAACAGGCCCTGATCATGTCCACCAAGCCATCCAAGTCCCTGGAAACATTCGACAATCCAAATCCGGCGCGCGACTACACCATCCGTATCCGCATCCCAGAGTTCACCTGTCTGTGCCCGAAGACCGGCCAGCCCGACTTCGCCACCCTGTTTCTGGACTACGTGCCGGCAGACAGGTGCGTCGAGCTCAAGGCGCTGAAGCTCTATGTCTGGTCCTTCCGCGAGGAAGGGGCCTTCCACGAGGACATCACCAACAAGATCCTCGACGACCTGGTCGCCGCCACCCGGCCCAGGTTCATGCGGCTAAGCGCCGAGTTCAACGTGCGCGGCGGCATCTACACCACAGTGGTTGCCGAGCATCGAGATCCTCAATGGCAGCCACCGGCGCCGGTGCAACTGCCCTGAGATCATGGACGCCCCGGCCTTTCTCGGCATCGACCTGGGCACCTCCGGCTGCCGTGGCGTGGCGATCGATGCCACGGGGGATGTGATCACCTGGGCGCGCCGGCCGCTGCCACCCTCGCGGCGCGGTCCGCGGGGCGAGGCCGAACAGGACCCTGCCGACTGGTGGCAGGCAGTGCTTGCGGTGCTTGGCGAGCTCGCCGAGGGCTGCGCCGGTCACACTCCCGTCGGGCTTGCCGTCGACGGCACCTCCGCCAGCCTGCTGCTGACCGATGCCGCGGGCAATCCGCTGAGCGCGGCCTGGATGTACGACGACTGCCGGGCCCGCGATCAGCTGCAGCGAATTGATCGCCTCGCCCCCGCCACCGCTGCGGTGCACAGCCCCAGCTCGAGCCTTGCCAAGCTGCTGCAATTGCAGGCGGACCTTTCGTCGGACGACCACCATGCGATTCACGAGGCGGAGTGGGTCAGCAACCGGCTGTGCGCCCGCCATGGTATCGGCGACGAGAACAACTGCCTGAAACTGGGCTATGACCCCATCACCGGACGCTGGCCGGACTGGCTGCAGCACCTCGGATTGGACCGTGGCCTGCTGCCAACGGTGCTACCGGTCGGCGCCCGGCTCGGCAACCTCACGCCATCGGTCGCCCGACGCACCGGCCTGCCCACCACACTCCAGGTCCATGCCGGCACCACCGACAGCACGGCAGCGGCACTGGCCTGCGGTATCGACCAGCCGGGCGACGGGGTCACCTCGCTGGGCAGCACCCTGGCGCTGAAACTGCTTTCGGAACAACCGGTCTTCTCTCCCCGCCATGGCGTCTACAGCCACAAGGTGTTCGGCCGCTGGCTCGCCGGGGGCGCATCCAACAGCGGCGGGGCGGTGCTGCGCCATGAATTCGATGATCAGGAATTGGTGGAACTCAGCGCATGCATCGACCCCCGGCGGGACAGCGGGCTGGATTACTACCCTCTGTTGCGGCCGGGCGAGCGTTTCCCCAGCAACGACCCTGACCTGCTGCCGCGGCTCGAGCCACGGCCTGCCGACCGGGTCCGCTTTCTGCACGGACTGCTGGAGGGGATCGCCCGCATCGAACGCGAGGGCTATCGGCGACTGGCGAGACTGGGCGCGCCGCCGCTGCATCGCGTGTTCACGGCTGGCGGGGGTGCGGTCAATGCCACCTGGGGGGAGCTGCGCCAGCGTCTGCTCGGGGTGCCGGTGGAACCGTGCCGGCACCCCGAAGCCGCTTACGGCGCTGCACTGATCGCCCGCCGGGGCCATGGGGCCGCGATACGGGAAGCGGGGATCAGGGCCTGAGTTCGGACAGCAGTGACTGGGCCGAGGTGGCGAATTCGCTGCCCGGGTGATCCTCCAGCACCCGCTGCAGGACCAGCCGGGCCTCCTTGTCACG
>JANTHH010000002.1 GCA_024762485.1 Chromatiales bacterium | reverse complement strand
CCGGGCGCTACGTGGCCAAGAACATTGTCGCCGCCGGGCTGGCGGAGAAATGCGAGATCCAGGTCTCCTACGCCATCGGCGTGGCCGAGCCCACCTCTGTCAACATCAGCACCTTTGGCACCTCGAAGATCGACGAGGATCGCATCGCCGTACTGGTCCGCGAACACTTCGACCTGCGTCCCTGGGGCATCATGCAGATGCTCAACCTGATCAAGCCGATCTACCGCCGGACCGCCGCCTATGGTCACTTCGGGCGCGAGGACGCGGACTTCAGCTGGGAGCGCACCGATCGCGCCGAGGCCCTGCGGGCCGACGCCGGCCTGTAAGCCGGCTCGAGGGCGCACCATCAAGAAAGGACATCGCCAGACGATAAGGCCTATCACATCATCCCCCGGCCGTGCCGGGGCCTGTTCCCGAGGAGCGTTGCGACGACATCAACGAATGTCGCCAGGCTCGGAAACGGTGCCACAGACTCAACGACGCTCACTCACGTTTGAACAAAGAGGCAATCAACCATGAGTGAGTTCACCGATTACAAGGTCGCCGACATCTCCCTGGCCGACTGGGGCCGCAAGGAAATCGCCATCGCCGAGACCGAGATGCCCGGCCTGATGGCACTGCGCGACAAGTACGGCAAGGACCAGCCACTGAAGGGTGCCCGCATCACCGGCTCCCTGCACATGACCATCCAGACCGCTGTGCTGATCGAGACCCTGGTGGCCCTCGGTGCCGAGGTGCGCTGGTGTTCCTGCAACATCTTCTCCACCCAGGACCATGCGGCTGCTGCGATTGCGGCGCAGGGCATCCCTGTCTACGCCTGGAAGGGCGAGACCCTGGAAGAGTACTGGTGGTGCACCGAGCAGGTCCTGAACTGGCCCGACGCAGACGGCCCCAACATGATCCTGGACGACGGCGGCGACGCCACCCTGCTGATCCACAAGGGCGTGCAGGCGGAGAAGACCAACCACGTCGACTCCCCGGACAGCACCGACAACGAGGAGATGAAGGTCATCCTCTCCGTGCTGGCGCGCAACCTGAAAGCCAGCAAGGACAAGTGGACCCGGATGGCCGCCGGCATCCGCGGCGTCACTGAGGAGACCACCACCGGCGTGCATCGCCTGTACGAGATGATGAAGAGCGGCGAACTGCTGTTCCCCGCCATGAACGTCAACGACTCGGTCACCAAGTCCAAGTTCGACAACCTGTACGGCTGCCGCGAATCCCTGGTGGACGGCATCAAGCGCGCCACCGATGTGATGATCGCCGGCAAGATCGCCGTGGTCGCCGGCTATGGTGACGTCGGCAAGGGTTCCGCCCAGTCGCTGAAGGGCCTCGGCGCCACCGTGTGGGTCACCGAGATCGATCCCATCTGTGCCCTGCAGGCGGCGATGGAGGGCTTCCGCGTGGTGACCATGGAGGAGGCTGCACCGCAGGGCGACATCTTCGTCACCACCACCGGCAACTTCAACATCATCACCCACGACCACATGGCGGCCATGAAGGACCAGGCCATCGTCTGCAACATCGGCCACTTCGACAACGAGATCGACATCGCCGGCGTAAAACAGTACCAGTGGGAGAACATCAAGCCGCAGGTGGACCACATCATCTTCCCGGACGGCAAGCGCATCATCATGCTGGCAGAGGGTCGCCTGGTGAACCTGGGCTGCGCCACCGGCCACCCCAGCTTCGTCATGTCCAACTCATTCACCAACCAGGTGCTGGCGCAGATCGAGTTCTACACCAAGCACGGCGAATACGAGACCGGGGTCTACATCCTGCCCAAGAAGCTGGACGAGGAGGTGGCGCGACTGCATCTGGACAAGATCGGCGTGCACCTGACCACCCTCACCCAGGAGCAGGCCGACTACATCGGCGTGCCGGTGGAAGGCCCGTACAAGCCGGACCACTACCGCTACTAAGCAGGCAGCGGCGCACCCCGGGGTGCTGCCAAACCTGAACGGCACGGGGTGGGTCACCTGAATGGCGACCCGCCCCATCCTGTTTCCTGAACAAGGGGGCCTTTCTGCCATGGCAGACAAGACTTTCAGTTTCGAACTGTTCCCGCCCAAGACCGACAAGGGCATGGACAATCTCAAGGCCGCAGTGGCCGAACTCAACACCGTCAGTCCGACCTATTTCTCGGTGACCTACGGTGCCGGCGGCTCCACCCGGGAGCGCACCTACGCCACCGTGGACTGGCTGTGCGACCAGGGCATCGAGACCGCGCCACACCTCTCCTGCATCGGCTCGGACCGCAACGAGATTCTCGATATCCTCGACCGCTACAGAAAGCAGGGCATCAGACGCCTCGTGGCACTGCGTGGTGACCTGCCCTCGGGCGCCGGCCTGGGAGCCCTGTCCGAGTTGCGCTACGCCAACGAATTGGTGGCACTGATCCGCGCCGAGCAGGGCGATCACTTCCACATCGAGGTCGCCGCCTACCCCGAGGTACACCCGCAGGCAGCCAACGCGGATGCCGATCTGGCGAATTTCAAGCGCAAGGTGGATGCCGGCGCCAACGGTGCCATCACCCAGTATTTCTACAATGCCGATGCCTATTTCGATTTCGTCGGCCGCTGCCAGCAGACCGGCATCGACATCCCCATCGTCCCCGGCATCATGCCCATCACCAACTACAGCAACCTGGCCCGTTTCTCCGACGCCTGCGGCGCCGAGATCCCACGCTGGATCCGCAAGCGCCTGGAGACCTACGGTGACGATATCGCCAGCATCCGCGCCTTCGGCGAGGACGTGGTCACGGCACTGTGCGAGCGTCTGCTGGCCGGCGGCGTGCCCGGACTGCACTTCTACACTATGAACCAGGCCGGCCCGTCGCTGGCCATCTGGCGCAGGCTGGGGCTGGGGGGCTGATGGCAGGCACTGACCGGGCGCAGCATCACCCGCCCGCTCAGGCAAGGCGTTATAATCGCACCGACTCCCTTGGAGAAACCGCATGTCGAGAATAATCCCCGCCCTGTTCCTGCTCTTGCTCACCTCGCAGGTTCAGGCATCGACCTTTCCCATCGAGATCATCGAATACATCGATGACACCAAGGTGGTGGCCTTTGTCTACGAGCGGGACATCCAGCAATCACCGACCTGGGATCCGGCAACGGCAGCGCCGCCGCTGGAAATCGGCAATCTGGTGAAGAAGCTGCGGGCCTATGCCGAACAGCACCCGGCGCTCGGCGATGCCAGCTTCGCAGAGGTCGAACTCAAGCGCATTCCCCGCCACCCCGACCATTGGCACTATCTCGCGGTATTGCACACCCCGGACGACAGCAACCATGCACTGCACTACTTCGTGGTGCTGATGGATGGCAAGGTCATCCCCGCCCTCAAGGAACCGGCACCGCTGAAATGACCGCACACCCTGTCATCACCGTCTGGTAACCGGGCACACGGGACAGGCTGCAAGTAAACGGTCTCCGACCGGGTCACCTGACGGGATGCGTCCCTGTTTTCCAGTTGCCGCGAGGAGTGCCCGATGAAGACGACCGTGCAGATCTACGACAAACCCCTGGACGTGGAATTGAGCCCAGGCGCCATCGCTGCCCTGGCTAACCGTGAGCGACCCCTGCTGGCCGAGATGGAGCTCTACTTCAGCTGCCTGGTGCGCAAGCAGATCCTCTTCCGCGAGTCCGACAGTGGCGCCGCGGGACAGGTGGCGGTGACCAGCGGACTCAATGTCTGCTTTCAGCCGGTCATGACCCAGTCCTGCAACGTCGAAGAGGTTGCTGGCAATGCCCCGCCGGTCACGGCCTTTCCCATCGCCAACCCTGCGGCATTTGTCCCGCACTGGCTGCACATCGATTACCGACAGGATCGCTGGCTGGGCGAGTTCGGCTATAACTGAGGTCCCGCGCTCTGCTGAACACAGGACAAGCCGCCGGCCATACATTGTCGCGGCCGGCCATCATGGCTGGCACGAAGGGTCGTATACAATGAGCCGATGGACAACGACCAACTGATGCAACGCGACCTGGGTGTGCTCTGGCATCCCTGCACCCAGATGAAAGACCATGAGTGGCTGCCGGTGGTGCCGATACGGCGCGGCCAAGGCGTATGGCTGGAAGACTTCGACGGCAATCGCTACCTCGATGCCATCAGTTCCTGGTGGGTCAATCTGCACGGCCATGCCAACCCGCGCATCAATGCGGCACTCAAGGATCAGCTTGATACTCTCGAGCACGTGCTGCTGGCCGGCTTCAGCCATGAGCCGGCGATCACCCTGGCAGAGCGCCTGGTAAAACTTGCCCCCGAAGGGCTGTCCCGGGTGTTCTATGTGGACAACGGCTCCTCCGCGGTGGAGGCCGCGCTGAAGATGAGCTACCACTACTGGCGCAACAGCGGAAAGCCGGACAAGCATCGCTTCATCACGCTCTCCAACAGCTATCACGGAGAGACCCTGGGCGCGCTGGCCGTGGGTGACGTGGCACTCTACAAGGAAACCTACCAGCCCCTGTTGATGGAGGTGCTCACGGCTCCCTCGCCCGACTGTTTCGAGCGCGAGCCGGGGGCCAGCTGGGAGGAACACTCACGCCAGCAGTTTCGCCACATGGAGGCGTTACTGAATGAACATGCCGACACGGTGAGCGCGGTGATCGTCGAACCGCTGGTGCAGTGCGCCGGCAACATGCGCATGTATCATCCCGTCTACCTGGAGCTGCTGCGTGATGCCTGCGACCGTCACGGCGTGCATCTGATCGCCGACGAGATCGCGGTTGGATTCGGTCGCACCGGCACGCTTTTCGCCTGCGAGCAGGCCGGCATCACGCCGGACTTCATGACCCTGTCCAAGGGGCTGACCGGCGGCTACCTGCCGCTGTCGCTGGTGATGACCCGCGACGGCATCTATGAGGCCTTCTACGACGATTACGAGAACCTCACTGCCTTTCTCCACTCGCACAGCTATACCGGCAACCCGCTGGGCTGCCGGGCGGCACTTGCCAGCCTGGACATCATCGAGCATGACGGCGTGATTGAACGCAACCGGACCACCGCACAACTGATGGCGGAGGCCGCCGCACCACTGGCCGACCACCCCCATGTCGGCGAGGTGCGACAGCACGGCATGATCCTGGCCATCGAGATGGTCGCCGACAAGGCCCGCCGCACGCCCTTCCCCTGGCAGCAGCGGCGCGGACTCGATGTCTATCGGCATGGCCTGGCCAATCAGGCGCTGCTGCGCCCCCTGGGCAACGTGGTCTACTGGATGCCGCCGTATGTCATCGAGCCGGAACACATCGCGCATCTCGGACGGGTGACGGCCGAGGGCATCGATCTGGCAACACGGGGCTGAGCATGCGTCCGCGCCGCGTCTATGCCGACATCGACCTCACCACGGCACAGACCGTCACCCTGCCTGAGGCACCGTCACGCCATCTCACCCAGGTCATGCGACTGCGGGCGGGTGACACCCTGGTGGTATTCAACGGCGATGGCTGCGACTACCGTGCAACCCTGCTGCAGCCGCGCAGGGATGCCGCCGTGATACGGGTCGAAGAATGCGGCGAGCCCGAGCCGGAGCCCCCCCTTTCCATCCACCTCGGCATCGGCATCTCCAAGGGCGACCGCATGGACCTGGTGATCCAGAAATCGGTGGAACTCGGCGTCGCCGCCATCACCCCGCTGTTCACCGAACGCTGCGTGGTCCGGTTAAGTGGCGAGCGGCTGCACAAGCGCCTGAACCACTGGCAGGGGGTCATGATCGGCGCCTGCGAGCAATCGGGCCGGCGTCGGCTGCCCTCGCTGCATTCTGCAGCCGCGCTCGGCGACTGGCTGAACGATGCCCCTCCCGGGCTTCTGCTCGACCACCGGGCAAGCCGCGGCCTACCTGATCTTGCACCACCCGCCAACGCCATCAGTCTATTGGTCGGGCCGGAGGGCGGGCTGACGGCGGAGGAACGGGAACAGGCCATGGTCGCGGGATTCCAGGCGATCCGCATGGGACCGAGGATATTGCGCACCGAGACTGCGCCCCTGGCTGCACTGGCAGCCATACAGGTCTTGTGGGGGGATATGGGTTGACAGGTTGAGCGTGTGGGAATGAACAGTCGCCGGGACAGTGCCGCGCGGGCGCCTGCTCAGGCGGAGGTGGCCGTCATCTCCTCGACCAGTTCCTCGAGTCGGTTCATATCCGGGATCAGGGCCTCCTGATCGTGCAGACGCACCCGTGCGGTGATGGCCCGCTCCTCGTCGCCCGGCTCGGCGGGCAGCACCTCGATTTCGGCCTCGTTCACCAGCACCATGCGCGGGATGCCGGCTGAAACAATGCCGATAAAATCCTCCAGCGCCTCGTCGCTCAGCGCATTGCAGACGACGATCCGCGCCCGTCGCGGCCGGGAGAATTCACCACCCATCAGGACATCAAAGGCGACCAGGGGCAGTTTGTGCTGGCGCCACGGCACCATGCCTCGCCACCAGTCGTGCTCGCCAAGCTCATGGTCTGCGGCCGATGCGCGGTAATCGATGATCTCTGCCACCACCGCGTTCGGCAGCAGCAGACGCGTGTCACCCACCGGAATGAAGACGCTGCGGATCTCGTTGCCCGGGCGAAAAGCTGAATCAAGCATGTCCGGCCTCCGCAAGCACCGTGTAGATATTGTCGAGCAACTCGTTCTCCTGGTAGGGCTTGCCCAGGTAGCGCTGGACACCGAGGTCCATCGCCCGCTGCCGGTGTTTCTCACCCGTCCGCGAGGTGATCATGATGATCGGGATATCCTGCAGCTCCGGTGTATTGCGCATATGACGGGCCAGCTCGAAGCCGTCCATCCTCGGCATCTCGATGTCCAGCAGCATAATGCTCGGGTGATGCTCTTCCAGCAGCGTCACCGCATCGACACCATCCTTCGCCGTCACTACATTCATGTTGTGCCGCTCCAGCAGCCGGCTGGTGACCTTGCGCACGGTGATCGAGTCATCCACCACCATGACCGTCGTCGCCTCAGGTGCGGCTGCCTCCTCCACCGTTTCAACCGGCTCGACAGGCATCACCGGCTGAGTGGTGTCAATGTGGACCAGTCCCTTGATGTCGAGGATCAACGCCACGCGCCCATCGGCGAGAATCGTGCCGCCGGATATGGAGCGCACCGTGCTGAGCTGCACACCGACCGACTTCGTCACCACCTGACGGTTGCCGATCAGGCTGTCCACGTGCAGTGCGACCCGGTGATCGCCGACGCGCGACAGCAGGATCGGGAACCACTTCTGGCTCTCCGGCAGAACCGCCGCACTGGCGTCGATGAAGGCGCCGAGATAACGCACCAGGTATTCCTGCCCGAGATACTCGAACGATGCCTTGCGTCCTTCATAACAGGCCAGCAGATCCTCGCGTGAGATCCGCGCCACCCCATCCACGTTGGCATGGGGCACGGCATAGACGTCGTCGCCGACCGTCACCAGCAGGGCCTCGGAGATGGACAGTGTGAATGGCAGCCGTATGGTGATCCCCAGTCCGTGGCCCGTCTCCGAAGACAGGTCGAGGGAGCCACCAAGTTGTTTGACATCGCTGAGCACGGCATCCATGCCGACGCCACGTCCGGCCACCTGGGTGACCTCGTCGGCCGTGCTGAAGCCGGGCTCGAGCACGAATTGCTGCAGGTCTGCATCGCTGACCTCGGCCTGCGGGTCGAGCATGCCCTTGGCGATGGCGCGTTCGCGTATCGCCTCGAGATCCAGACCCGCGCCGTCATCCTGGACCCGGATCAACACATCCGGGCCTTCCCGGCTGACCGAGAGTTCGATCCTCCCGGTGTCAGGTTTGCCAGCCGCACGGCGTCCGGCCACCGGCTCGATGCCGTGTGCCACCGCGTTGCGGAGCAGGTGCTCCAGTGGGCCGAGGATACGGCCGAGAATGCTGCGATCCACCTCGCCCTCGGCACCGTTGACCACGAGTTCCGCCTGTCGACCGGTGGTTTGCGCCGCTTGACGCACCACTCGCTGCAGACGGTTGACCTGGGTGCCGAAGGGCACCATGCGGGTGCGCAGCAGACCGTCCTGCAGATCATTACCCACCCTCGCCTGCTGCAGCAGCAGGGTGTCCGTATCACGGCCGAGTTCCTCCAGTGCATCACCGATACTGGCAAGGTCTGTCACTGTCTCCACCAGAGAGCGGGACAATTGCTGGATGGTCGAGTAGCGATCCATCTCCAGCGGATCGAAGTCACCTTCAACCGCCTCCTGCTCCTCCCGCTCGCGCTCGAAGCGCGCCAGGATCTGTGCCTCGGTCTCCATCTCCAGATGACGCAGCTGATCGCGCAGGCGGGCAGTGGTCTGTCCCAGTTCCTGCAGGTTGAACCCCAGTGTCAGGTTCTGCTGCTCCATGCGTGACCGATAGATGCTGATCTCGCCCGCGCTGTTGACCAGCTGGTCGAGCAGATCGGCGCGCACGCGTACCTGTTCCTGGCTGGCGCTCGCCGGTTCGGCCGCCTCCGGCTCGGGAGGCAACCGGCGTGGCACGTCAGCGCCCTCCTCGAGTTCACTGCCTGGGAAACGAATGATGCGGCTTTCACCTTCGCTCGTCTCAAAGGTCGCCTGGCTGTCCTCGAAGAAATCGGTTTCACCCAGCAGTTCGGAATCGGTCAGCAGCTGGGAATCGCGGATCAGTGACGAATCGGCGAGCAGTGATGAGGCCTCCTCCAGGGACGAGTCCACCTCCTCCATGAGGATCGACTCCTCAACCTCGGGCTGGGGCTCGGATACCGGCTCGGAGAGCACCTCTTCGTCGCTCGGGGTGGAGACGGCGGTCCCGGAGACGGTTTCTGCCGCAGCGGCCAGTTCACCACGCGCAGCGGATTCCATGGCATGGACAAGCGCACTCGTGTCGCCGGGCACCTGCCTGCGCTCGACACGATCGGTCTCCACGGCGAGCTGATCGATGCCGCTTCGAACCAGTGCATGCACTGTCTCGTCTGCGGGGACTCGGCCTTCCACCAGGGCATCGAACAACGACTCCATGGCGTGGCTAAGATCACCGAGTTGAACCAGCCCCGCGAGCCTGGCACCGCCCTTGAAGGTATGGAGCGCACGCTGCAACTCGAGCAACGCCTCGTCGTCGGCCTTCGACACCCAGCGGCCGTAGGCCGCTTCAAGTTGCTCGAACAGTTCCCGGGCCTCTTCGAGGAAGATCTCGAGCAGCTCCTCGTCGACCACCTCGCTCGGCTGGCTGATCGCGTCCACCGCAGCCTGACGTTCAATCTCTTCTTCCAGTGCGGCGCGGCTCGCCTGTAGTGCGGACTGCAAATCCATCCAGGACGGCAGCTCGCTGCCTGGTACGTTGATCACATCGAGCACGGCACGGATCGTATCCCGGACCTCCTGCAACATCCGGATGACCGGCGACTCTGCGCGCCGGCCATGCTGGCGCAACAGGTTGACCAGATCCTCCGCGGCACCCGCCACCTCGGCGACAGGGTCGACCTGGGCCATATGTGCACTGCCACGCAGGGTATGCAGGGCACGCGCCAGTGCGTCAGTGGGCTCGCAGGGTGCGGTATCGCATTCGGCGAGAAAGTCCGCCAGCGTCTGCAGGTGGACCTTGGCCTCATTGCCGAAGATCTCCGCCAGGGCTGGATCCAGTGTGATGGCCGCAGGCTCCGGCTCGATCTCGGGTTCTGTTTCGGGCTCGCTCTCGGGCATCAGGAGGATGGACTCAGGCTCCTGGGCCTCCTCCTCCTGCAGTTCTGACGCGTCTACCTCGTGTCTCTCCTCCCCCGCAACGGGGCCGGTCTGAGGCTCCCGGTCAACCGTCTCTTCGGCCGGGGGGGTGATTTCAATCGACTCCTCGGCAAGCGCCGGGACGGAGTCTGCATCGAGGGTGATCTCTTCGAGGTCCTCCTCTTCAGACACCAGCTGCTCGTGCGAGGACACATCCAGCTCTGGCATCTCCAGGTCCGGAAGCTCGATCTCTTCCAGCGGCGTGGAGACCAGTTCGTCGAGATCGGCCAGCTCGGCGGCGACCTCGGCCTCGTCGGTCTCCAGTGCAGCGCGTTCGGCATCGGAGACCTCCTCCGTGGACGACTCTTCCGCTGCAGCCGGCTCCGGCGAGGCGACGACACCGGCCTCTCCAGCCGGTGCCACTGAGCCGCCCTCCTGGGGCATGCCACTGGCGAGCTCGAAGGCCCGCGCCTCAATCGCGGCATGATCGACCTGCGGCACGGTTCCGGTGGCTTGTGCGGCCACCATCTCGGGCAACATGGCCACGGCCTCGTCGAGCAGGGCGAGCACCTGATCGGTGATCGCTATGGTGTTGTCGATGATCCGGTTGAAGAGATTTTCGATCGACCAGGCGAACTCGCCGATCGTCAGGGCGCCGACCAGCCGGCCGCTGCCCTTGAGCGTGTGAAAGGAGCGCCGCACGGTCTGCAACGCCTCCTGGTCCTGCTGATCGGCTCGCCAGCGGGGATAGAATTCCTGGATCCGTTCGAGCTCCTCCTCCGTCTCCTCGAGAAAGATATCGAGGATCTCCTGATCCACATCCTCCGAGACCGGCTGGGCTGCGGCGGCCACCGGCTCGACTGGCTGGGCCTGTGGCTGTGCTGCCGGCGCCTCCTCCATCTTCGTCAGCAGATCACCGACATTCAGACGCCGTACCGCCTGCTGGGTGAAGTCGAGGATCTCCTGCTCGCCCGGGCGGCCTTCCTGCACCGCCTCCAGGTAATATTCGATGCCGGTGATGATCTCGGCGAGAGCATCCCGCTGCGCGGCGTCGGGAGCGGTCGAATCCCCCCGGGCCACCCCCTCCAGATAGGCACCGAGATGATCGAGCTGGCCCGCCACCTCCGGCTGCTCGAGGATACGCAGTGCGCCCGAAACGCTGTGCAGCCTGCGCGGCAGTCCGGACAGCCGCTTCACGTCATCCGGGGCATCGAGATAGGCACTGACCGATTCCCGGACCCGTGAGAGATCGACAAACGCCTCCTGGATGGCTGCAGCGACATGAACCTGCAGCTCGCCGCTGGTCAGTGCCTGCTCCGCAGACTGCTCGGCCACCGGTTGGCTGCTCTTCACCGTCGGCTCGAGACCCGCCAGCGCCGATTCCACGCGCAGGATGGCACTGGCCACCGCGAGCAGATCGTCTTCTGCCGGTCGCTCGCCCTGATCGGCCCAATCGGAAAGGCGGTCGCCCGCATCCTTCAGATGCGCCCGCAGCTCGCCACGACCGATCATGCCCAGGGTGTCGGCAGAGCGACGCAACGGCTCGATCATCCCGGCCAGGCGACTGGTGTCAGCATCGTCCGCGCGCATGAAGAGGTCGAGCTCGTCCTTGACCTGCAGCAGGTCCTGACGAAGCGCGTTGCTGACGGCCTCGAACAACTCACGCCCGGCACCGCCAAGTCGGTCATCCGCCAGTTCGGACAGTTCGTGAACCGGGAAGGTGTTGGCCAGATCAGCCGAATGACGCACCGCCTCGATCACGGGGTTGTCAGAGGGCGAGAGGGCGACGTAATAAAGCAGGTTCTTCAGGAGTTCGATGGGGAAATCGCTGACCGCCGCCTCTTCACCGTCATCAATGACCCGTTTGAGGAAGCGGTCGAGCTGGCCAAAGATCAGCTTGATCGCCATGCTGTTGTCCAGCGTGCCTTCCTGGATGGCCACCACCAGCGCATCAGCCGCATCGAGGATGCGACGCAGCCGCGAGGTGCCGCTCTGGCTGCTGACTGCCTCGAGAAAGGCGCGGATACGGCGCAGCCCCACGGCACTGTCCTGGTCACGGAACCAGCTCAGCAGGCCACGATGAAAATCCGCCCGGTTCTTGCGTATGATCGACGGCAGCTCCGGATTGCCGCTGCCGGGCACCACCGTCTCGGCATTGATCAGCTGTTCGAGATTCGGCGCGAACAGCGAGATCTCCGAGACCAGCGGCCTGTCACGCGCGGCACGCAGGTCGTTGAGCAACGGCAACAGGATGAGCGGGATGTCCGGCTCACCCATCTCCACGCGCTCAAGGTAGGCGGGCAGCTGCACCAGACCGAGAACCAGGGCCTCGAGGGCATCCTTCTCACGCCCCACCCTGCCATCCGCAATGGCCTTGGCAACCTGCTCCATCTCGTCGACCAGCATGGCGCCGCCATAGACCTGCACCACCTGAAGCACACCATTGAGCTGGTGCAACGCCTTGGCACAGGCGACCATGCCCGCATCTGCGCCGTCACCTTCGACGTGGGCCTCGAGGGCCCGTCTCGCCTGGCGGATGGTCTCATCCAGCGGCGTGCGAACCCATCGCAGGGTACTGAAATCCTGTGCCTGTTCAGGCTGCATGACGTATGACTCCCAGCTCTCCGTGAATCGGCCCGAAACCGCTTACTTGTCTTCTTCGGGAAGACGGAAGCCGGAGACTGACTTCTTCAGGTCGTCCGCCATGTCGGCGAGGGTACCGATGGCCGCGGCCGTCTGGTTGCTGCCCTCGGTGGTCTGGGTAGTGACCTCCTGGATGTGGTTCATGCTGTCGTTGATCTGGCTCGTCTCCTCCGACTGGTGGCGCGCGGACTCGGCGATCCGGCGGGTCACCTCGGCGATATTGCGGGAGACCTCCTCGATCTCCTGCAGCGCCTGTCCGGCATCCTCGGCGAGCTTGGCACCGCTGACCACCTCGGAAGTACTGGATTCCATCGAGCTGACCGCCTCGCTGGTATCCGCCTGGATGGTCTTCACCAGTGCCTCGATCTGCTTGGTGGCGTTGGAGGAGCGTTCGGCCAGTCGCTGCACCTCGTCGGCAACCACCGCGAAGCCACGACCTGCCTCGCCGGCCATCGCCGCCTGCATGGCGGCGTTGAGGGCCAGGATGTTGGTCTGGTCGGCGATATCCTCGATCAACTCCACGATGTTGCCGATCTCCTGTGAACTCTCGCCCAGGCGCTTGATCCGCTTGGATGTCTCCTGGATCTGCTCACGGATATTGTCCATGCCGCTGATGGAGCGGCGTACCGTCTCCCCGCCCTCGGCTGCGACGTCGAGGGAACGCTGTGCGATCTCTGCCGAGCTGCCGGCGTCCTCTGCCATCTGCTCGATGGCCTTGTTCATTTCGCGCACCGTTTCGGTGGTGCCGGCAATCTCGTCGTGCTGCTTCTCCGATGCCTCGGCCAGCTGCATGGCGGTCGAACGTGTCTCCTGGGCGGAGGTCGAGACCTTGCCGGCGGTATCGTTGATGGTGGCGACCAGTCCGCGCATGGCCTCGATGGCGTAGTTGATGGAGTCAGCGATGGCGCCGGTGATGTCCTCGGTGACTGTCGCTTCGACGGTGAGATCACCGTCGGCGAGATCGCCGAGCTCATCCAGCAGGCGGCGGATGGCCGCCTGATTACGCTGATACTGCTCTGCGCTTTCCCGCTCCCGGCGGCGTGCGTCGTTCACCAGGGCAAAACCCAGCAACACCAGGAAGAACAGGGCTGCGGCGCCCAGTATTGTCACCACGGTGAGGTCAATACGGATCGGACCCACATGCAGCAGACCGGGGACGCTCTCATAGGCCGTGATCAGCTCACGCGTCCTGGCATCCAGCTCCTCGGAGACCTCACCCATGTCGCTGGCCGACTCCAGCGCGGGCAGCACCGACGGGGTGGTCTCGATGATCTCGTCAGCATGGTCACTGACCGAATTGAACAGCGTCAGTGCCTCGCGCAGCTTCTGCTCCGCATCCGGGTCATCGACCCGCTTGAGGCCCATGCTGCTGTCGCCCTTGAGCATGCCGTTGACCACCCGCCCGAACTGATCTGCATCCTGGCTGAACTGGTCGATGGCCACTGCGGTGGAGGAACCACCTTCCAGGATCCGCTTGACGTTGTTCTCGATACGCTGCGCGAGCATCAGCTGGCGACTGGCCAGATAGATCTGGTGCGGATCGGCCTTTTTGCGGATCAGGATCTGCACCACCTGATCCGACACCTCCGACAACTGGGGGATGAATTCGGTGATGACACTGATGAATTCACCGATGGTCACGATGGCCTCGCGGTTGACGAGGATCTCATCTGCCCGGTCACGCAATTCGTTCCATGCAGTCTCGACAGCGGCAAGTTCCTGGGCGACCGGCTCGGGTGACGGCGGCAATCCCTTCGACTTGTTACCGTCGCGCAATTCCTTCAGCAGTTGCTCGTAACGGTCGCGCGCGGTCTTCAGCGGGGGGAACGAGGCCTCGTCACCCAACGCGGCCTCGATGGAATACTTGGCGATCTTCTGTGCCAGTACCTGTTGCTCTGCGGCATTGAGCAGATATTGCTCGTTATAGGACTGCTGTTTCGAGACGTGCGCGAAAGACAGCGCCGCAAGCACGATGGTGATGACCAGCAGCCCGGCCAGCAACGGTATGGCCTTGCTGCCTTCGCGGCCACTTTTCTTGATCACAGACTTCATTGACATCCCCCTGGTATGGCGTCGTCTCGACGGCCAGTAGACTTCCAGTTTCTTCGTTATAAAGGCAGCCTCAGGCCGCAGCGGATCGGAACTCCGGGTCCGCGGCCAGGGCCGACATGCTGAATACCGGCCACACCTCCTTGTTGAGACCGAAGGCCTCGAAGATGTAATTGCCGATGGTGCCATCCATTCGCGCGTGACTGATTCGATTCGCCTCGTTGAAATGACGCATGCCGAGCACATTGGAAACCAGCAGGCCACAGGTGAGGCCACGTTGGTTGATGATCAGCACCCGTGTGCTCTTGCCGGGCACAATAGGCTTGCCGCCGACAAACGCCTGCAGATCGATGATCGGCATCAGGTTTCCGCGCAGATTCGCCAGCCCCAGCATCCACGGTTTCGCCTTGGGCACCGCGGTGATGTGCTCGGGGTGGGCGAGCATCTCGTTGGTCTCGTTCATCGCCGAGACCATGCGCACGCCATCAAGCATGAAGGTGAGCCCGGACCAGACATCTGCCTGCTGAACTTCCATCGGCAGCACACGGGCATGTGTATGACTGCGCTGCTCGAGATCCGCAAGGAGCTCGAAAACCTGTTGCGAGGTCGTAATCTGCTCGGTCAATGGCGCGTCCTCAGCCCAACAGCTCGGAGACTTTGCTCAGCAGGGTCTTGCCGTCGACCGGCTTGACCAGGTAATCCTTGGCGCCCTGGCGCATGCCCCACTCACGATCGGTATCCTGGTCCTTGGTGGTCACCATGATCACCGGGATATGACCGGTCGCATCGTCACGACTGAGCTTGCGCGTGGCCTGAAAGCCGTTCAGGCCCGGCATCACCACATCCATCAGGATCAGCGCAGGCATCTCCTCTTTGGCCTTGAGGATGCCCTCCTCACCATCTTCAGCCGCCACCACCTCGTGGCCCGCCCCCTTGAGCATCTGTGTCAGCACGTGCAGCTCTGTCGGGGAATCATCAACTATCAGGATCTTTGCCATCTTGAAAATTACTCGTTAGTTTGCTGTCCTGGTCACAGGGCGTTGTCAGGCAGCATCGGAATTGGTGAAGGCATGCTTGCGGATCACGTCAAGCAGCTCTTCCTTGGTAAAGGGTTTGGTGAGGTATTCCTCCGAACCCACCACACGCCCGCGGGCACGGTCGAACAGCCCATCCTTGCTGGACAGCATGATCACCGGGGTGGAACGGAACATCTCGTTGCGCTTGACCAGCGCACAGGTCTGGTAGCCGTCCAGGCGGGGCATCATGATGTCGACGAAGATCAGATCGGGATGGTTATCGGCTATCACCGACAGCGCCTCGAATCCGTCCTCTGCCGTAAGAACCTCGCAACCGGCTTTTTTCAACAGGGTCTCAGCCGTGCGGCGGATGGTCTTGCTGTCATCCACCACCATCACCTTCAAACCACTCAAGTCTGCATCCGCATTCTGCACGGCCACCTCCATAATGTCTGGGTACTACCAAAAACAAGGCCCATGCATCCCTCTCCGGGGACGGCAGACCCTCCATCCATCACATAAACACCGCGGTCCATTTATTTGGCAAGTGCAACACTGCCCTCTGGATATTCACGTTGTTTCCGCAAATTCCGGGCTAACTATTGTTATTAAATGAGGAAAATAGCAAGCACCGCCATCCTCTGCAACAATAGTTCCCATAACTTGCCACCCATTCACAAGCCATCAGGCGGCGCACCTCATGACCCATGCTCTCGGCATCGTGATGGACCCCATCACACAAATCAAAATCCTCAAGGACAGCAGCTTCGCCATGCTGCTGGAGGGACAGCGTCGCGGCTGGCCTCTGTGGTATATGCGGCAGGAAGATCTTTTTCTTGAGGAAAACATGACCCATGCCCGGATGCAGCGCATCCAGGTCTTTGATAACGCAGAGAATTGGTTCGAGGTCATCGAACACCGGACGGCACCACTGCATGAACTCGACGTGGTGCTGATGCGCAAGGACCCACCTTTCGACATGGAGTACATCTTCTCCACCTATCTGCTGGAGCAGGCCGAGGCCCGCGGCACCCTGGTGGTGAACCGGCCGGCCGCCCTGCGCGACGCCAACGAGAAGCTCTATACCGCCTGGTTCCCGCAATGCACACCACCCACTCTGGTATCCCGCCGGCACCAGGACTTCGATGATTTTTTGGCGCACCATGGGGATGTCATCCTCAAGCCACTTGAAGGCATGGGCGGTGCCTCCATATTCCGTATCCGGGCCGGCGACCCGAACAGCAATGTGATCATCGAGACGCTGACCGGCAACGGCCGGCGCTACGCCATGGCGCAACGCTTCATCCCGGAGATCAGCGAAGGCGACAAGCGCATCCTCATGATTGACGGCGAGGCCGTACCCTATGCCCTGGCACGGATCCCGCGCGAGGGCGAGAACCGTGGCAACCTGGCGGCCGGCGGCAGTGCCCGGGGACAGCCGTTGAGTGAACGCGATCACTGGATCGCGGCACAAGTGGGGCCGCGCCTGCGCGAAGCGGGTATCCTGTTTGCCGGCCTGGACGTGATCGGCGACTATCTCACCGAGGTCAACGTCACCAGCCCCACCTGCATCCGCGAACTGGACGCCCAATTTGACCTGAACATCAGTGGCATGCTGATGGACCGTATCGAGAAACGGCTCAAGCGATGACGAGAACCTCACCCTGGCGTATCCCGCTGCTGGCGATCGGGCTGCTGTCGATGCTGCTCGCCTGCTCCCCCGAACCCGGGACCTACCATCATCGCTTCCTTGCCTTCGGGACCCTCATGGACCTGACTATCGCCGGGGTGCCCGAGGACCGCGCCAGCGCCGCCGGCAAGGCCCTGGAGGATGACTTCAGCGTGATGCATGCGGTGTGGCATGCCTGGACCCCAGGCCCGCTGACGCGCACCAACAGCCTGCTGGCCGAGGGCAGGACCTTTTCGGCGCCTCCCTCGGTGCTGCCCCTGGTCGCGCTCTCGAAACGCCTGGCGGAACAGAGTGACAACCTGTTCAACCCGGCCATCGGCCGACTCATCCGCCTGTGGGGCTTCCAGAGTGACGAGCCGACCCGATCGCGTCCGCCGCCCGATGCGGAACTGATTCGCCAGGAAGTGGCCAAAAGACCCCGCATGAGCGACATCACCATCGACGACTACCGCCTGAAATCCAGCAACCCGGCGGTCCAGCTCGATTTCGGCGCCATCGGCAAGGGCTACGGCATCGATCTCGGCATCGCCCACCTGCGTGAACTGGGCATCGACAATGCCATCATCAATGCCGGCGGCGACTTGCGCGCCATCGGCCGCAATGGCGATCGCCCCTGGCGCATCGCCATCCGTGGCGCGGACGGCGAGGGCGTGCTCGGTTACCTGGAGACCACGGGCGACGAGAGCGTGTTCACATCGGGCGACTACGAACGGGGCTTCACCTGGGAGGGGCGGCATTATCACCACATCATCGACCCGCGCACCGGCTACCCGGCACAGGGCACGCGCTCGGTCACCGTAGTCTCCACCGATGCCGCCACGGCCGATGCCGCCGCCACGGCCCTGTTCGTCGCCGGACCGGCACAGTGGCCGCGCATCGCCGCGCGCATGGGCATCACCCAGGTCCTGCTGGTGGACAGCGCCGGTGTCCTGCACATGACGCCGGCAATGCAGCAACGGCTGCATCTCCTGGACGCCGACGGCGCTGACATCGTCATCACCCCGGCCAGCGCAAGCACGCCGTGACCCAGCTGTCCGTACCCGGTTTCGACCAGACCGACCCGCTGGGTCCCGCGCTGCTGGTCGCCCTCGCCTTCCATGCCCTGCTGATCCTCGGCCTGGGCTTTGACATCCACCGCGGCCAGTCCCGGCCCGCCGAGCGCACCATCGACATCACCATGGTGGCGCCCCGGGAGGCGCCGAAACCGGTCGAGGATCCCCAGTTCCTGGCCCAGAGCAGCCAGGAGGGTGGTGGCGAGGAGCTCATCGACAAGCCGCCGACCAGCCTGCCGAGCCAGCCCACCCCCGAGGCGCGCCCGCAAGCCGTCATGGAGGCCCAGCGCAGCGGCAGCCAGGCCCCGTCGGCGGAGACCGAGCAGACGCTGCTGACCACCCGCGAGGCCCGGCAGGCGGCCGACAGCCGTCCCACCAACACCCCGGTGCAGGCCAGGCCGAGACCGACCATGGCCCAACTGCTGGCCAGCACCCAGCAGGAGATCACCCAGCTGACCGAGCAGATCGACCGGCAGAACCGGCTTGCCTCCAGCAAGAACCGCCGCAAGGCGATCAATGCCAGCACCCAGGAATACAAGTACGCGGCCTACCTGCAGGACTGGCGCAACAAGGTGGAGCGCATCGGCAACCTCAACTACCCGGACGAGGCGAAGCGGCAGCGGCTCACCGGTGACCTGCTGCTGCACGTGGCCGTGCGCAGCGACGGCAGCGTCGCCGACATCCGCCTGGTGCGCTCCTCCGGGCACAAGGTGCTGGACGACGCGGCCATCCGCATCGTCCGCCTCGCCGCCCCCTTCTCACCCTTTCCGCCGGAGATCCGCAAGGAAGTGGATATCCTCGATATCACCCGGACCTGGCAATTCCGCAGCGGCAACCAGCTGTCCACGTCCAACTGATCACCGACGGCAGGCGTGGACGGCCATGACACCGACACGGCTTGCCCCCATCACCACCACGGCCGGATAATGCGCCCATGAGCGAAGACTCCTCACTGAAGAACCAGTTCCTCATCGCCATGCCCGGCCTCGAGGACCCCAACTTTGCGCGCACCGTCACCTACATCTGCGAACACAACGAAGACGGCGCGATGGGCATCGTCATCAACCGCCCCTCCGAGTTGATGCTGAGCGACGTACTGGCGCACATGGGCATCAATCCGCAGGCACCCGGACTCGACCAGCAGCCGGTCTATCTCGGCGGCCCGGTGGAGGAGGAACGCGGTTTCGTGCTGCATACACCGGCGGCCGACTGGGACTCGAGCATGTCCATCACCGATGACATCAGCATCACCACCTCGCGCGACATCCTCGAAGCCATGGCCAACGGCAACGGGCCCGAGAAATCCCTGATCGCACTCGGCTATGCCGGCTGGGGTGCGGGACAGCTGGATGAAGAGATACAGGACAATGCCTGGCTGAGCGGCCCGGCCGACCCGGCCATCCTCTTCGACATGCCCGCCGACAAGCGCTGGACCGCGGCGGCCCGCCTGCTCGGTGTCGACATGAATCTGCTCAGCACCGACGCGGGTCATGCCTGAGCCGGTGCCCGATGGGAACCCTGCTCGGCTTCGACTACGGCACCCACAAGATCGGCATTGCCGTCGGCCAGACGCTGACCGGCACCGCCAATCCGCTCACCACCCTGTCGGCGGTGCAGCAGAAACCGGACTGGGCGGCCATTGCCCGACTGATCGAGGAATGGCAGCCCGAGGCACTGGTGGTGGGGCTGCCCTACGAGATGAGCGACCGCGAGGCCGAGGTGGCCGGGCGGGCAAAACGTTTCGCCCGCCAGCTCAACGGCCGCTTCAACCTGCCGGTGCACATGGTGGACGAACGCCTGACCTCACGCGAGGCCTGGACCCGGCTCGGCAGGGACGCCCACAAGGATGTCACGCGGGTCGACGCGATGGCGGCCAAACTGATCCTGGAAACCTGGCTCAATGACTGACACCAAACTCTTCATGCAGCACGATGCCATCCACGACCTGGTCGAGGGTATGGCACGGGTGCTGCGCCACCGTCTGCAGGACCGGGGCTTCGACGACCCGGCGATGATCGGCATCCACACCGGCGGCGTCTGGATCGCCGAGCAGCTGCACCGGCTGCTGGGCATCCGTGACCCGCTGGGCCAGCTGGACATCAGCTTCTACAGAGACGACTTCACCCGCATCGGCATGAACCCCAAGGTCAGGCCCTCGGCCATCGACTTCGAGGTGGAGGACCGCCACATCATCCTGGTTGACGACGTGGTGCAGAGCGGGCGCACCATCCGCGCCGCGCTGAACGAGATCTTCGACTACGGCCGGCCCGCCTCGGTGACCCTGGTGACCCTGATCGAGCGCAGCGGCCGCGAGCTGCCGATCCAGCCCGATGTCAGCGGGCTGCGCCCGCCGCTGGAGCCCCAGGAGCACATCCGCCTCAATGGCCCCGCACCGCTGAGTCTGGAGATCGGCCGCAGCCATACCCACCGCCACCAGGAGACCCAGGACTGACCATGGCCAACCAGAACCAGGACCTGCAGCTCGACGATCAGGGACGGCTGCGCCATTTTCTCACGATCGACGGACTGGGCCGTGACCTGCTCACCGAGATCCTCGATACCGCGGAGTCTTTCGCCAGCCTGCCCGGCCGGCCGGTGAAGAAGGTGCCGCTGCTGCGCGGCAAGATCATCACCAACCTGTTCTTCGAGAACAGCACCCGCACCCGCACCACCTTCGAACTGGCGGCCAAGCTGCTGTCGGCGGACGTGATCAACTTCAACGTCAGTGTCTCCGCCACCTCCAAGGGCGAGACCCTGCTGGACACCCTGCGCAATCTCGAGGCCATGCACACAGACATGTTCGTGGTGCGCCACGCCCAGTCCGGTGCTGCCCATTTCATCGCCGGGCAGGCGGCACCCGGTGTCAGCGTGGTCAATGCCGGCGACGGCCAGCACGCCCACCCAACCCAGGCGATGCTGGACATGTTCACCATCCGCAAGCACAAGGGCGATTTCACCCCGTTGCGGGTGGCCATCGTCGGTGACGTGCTGCATTCCCGGGTGGCCCGCTCGCAGATCCTGGCGCTCAACACCCTCGGCGTCACCGAGGTGCGGGTGATCGGCCCGCGCACCCTGCTGCCGGGCGAGGCGCGCGCCATGGGCGTGCACGTCTACCACAACCTCGAGGACGGGGTGCGCGATGTCGACGTGGTGATCATGCTGCGGCTGCAGAACGAACGCATGAAGGGCGCGCTGCTGCCCTCCCAGCACGAATATTTCCAGCTCTACGGACTCACCGACGAGCGCCTGGAAAATGCCAGGCCCGACGCCATCGTGATGCACCCCGGCCCCATCAACCGCGGCGTGGAGATGGACTCTGCGGTGGCCGATGGCCCGCGCTCGGTGATCCTGCAGCAGGTCAGCTACGGCATCGCCATCCGCATGGCGGTGATGTCCATGGCGATGCAGGTACGCACTGCCGCGGCCAGCAAAGAGGAGGCGCCGGCATGAGCCACCCCGGCAACATCAGCATCACGGGTGGCCGGTTGATCGATCCTGCCAATGGCATCGACGAGATCAGCGACCTGCATATCAGCGGTGAACAGGTGCTCGCCATCGGCGACCTGCCGCCGGGTTTCGAGCCGGATACCACCATCGACGCCAGCGGCAAGGTGGTATGCCCGGGACTGATCGACCTGGCCGCCAACCTGCGCGAGCCCGGCCAGGAGAACAAGGCCACCATTGCCAGCGAGACCGTGGCGGCGGCTCGCGGCGGCATCACCACCCTGATCTGCAGCCCCGACACCGACCCGGCCATCGACACCCCGGCGGTATGGGAGTTGATCCGCCGCCGCGCCAAGGCCTGTGCCCAGGCGCGGGTGCTCGCCTGCGGCGCCCTGACGGAGGGCCTCGGCGGCGAGCACCTGTCGGAGATGGCGGCGCTGCAGGCCGCCGGTTGCGTCGCTGTCGGCAATGCCAACCGGCCACTGGCCAACACCCTGGTGGAGCGCCGCGCCCTAGAGTATGCCGCGACCTTTGGTCTCACCGTGTTCCTGCGCTCGCAGGATCCCCACCTGAAATCCGACGGCTGCGCACACGAGGGTGCCGTGGCCGCCCGGCTGGGACTGCCCGGCATCCCCTCGGCGGCCGAGAGTGTCGCCGTGGCCCGCGACCTGGCCCTGGCCGAGCACACCGGTGCCAGGGTGCATTTTCGCTCCCTCTCCACCGCTGCGGCGGCCACCATGGTTGGCGAGGCGAAGCACGGCCAGCTGCTGGTCAGCGCCGATGTCGCCGCCCACCAGCTGCATCTCACCGAGATGGACGTGGACGGTTTTGACAGCCTCTGCCACGTCGACCCGCCGCTGCGCACCCTGGGCGACCGCGAGGCGCTGCGCCGGGCCGTCGCGGACGGCAGCATCGGCGTCATCTGCTCCGATCACCAGCCGCACGAAGAGGATGCCAAGCAGGCGCCCTTCCCCGAGACCGCACCCGGCATCTCCGGCCTGGAGACCCTGCTGCCACTCACCCTGCGCCTGGTGGACGAGGGCGTGCTCGACCTCGCCACCGCCATCGCCCGGCTGACCGTCGGACCCGCGGGCGTGCTGGGCCTGCCACTGGGTGAACTCGGCAGGGGCCGCACCGCCGATATCTGCATCTTCGACCCCGCCGCCGTATGGACCCTCGACCCCGCCGGCATGGCCAGCGCAGGCCGCAACACCCCCTTCGCCGGTTGGGAATTCCGCGGCCGGGTCACCCACACCCTGTTCAACGGCCGCGTGGTCTATGACCACACACAGGACCCACGACCATGAATGCCAGGCCCCACCGCGACACCATTTTCGTCGAGGACGCCGAGATCCTCAGCCACGAGGCCCTCGACGGCGACCAGCACATCCTGCGGGTGCAGGCGCCCCAATGTGCCGCGGCCGCGCTGCCCGGTCAGTTCGCCCACATCACCGTATCGCCGCTGCGGCCGATGCGCCGCCCCATCTCCATCATGCGGCACTCGCCGGAGCAGGGCTGGGTCGACTTTCTCTACAAGGTGGTTGGTGAGGGCACGCGCCTGCTGTCACAGCGTCAAAGCGGTGAGCGATTGAGTGTGATGGGACCGATCGGCAGACCGTTCGAGGTCGTATCCCGGCGTCCGCTGCTGATCGGCGGGGGTGTCGGCATGCCGCCGATGATCTGCATCGCCGAGTCACTCAAGGGCAGCGACAGCCAGCCCTTCGTCATCCTCGGCTCGGAGGTACCCTTTCCGTTCCACCCCCGCCCGTCACAGCTGATGCTGCCGGGCATACCCGAGGGCGTGATCGCTGCCATGCCACTGCTCGAGGACTGGGGCATTGCCAGTCGCCTCGCCAGCCTGCAGGGCTACGCCGGCTGCTTCGACGGCTATGTCACCGATCTGGCGCGCCACTGGCTGGACGGCCTGGATGCGCAGGCGCGCAGTGAAGTGACGCTCCATGCCTGTGGGCCTCACCCCATGCTGGAGGCGGTGGTCGGCCTGGCGAGAGACTACGACCTGCCGGTACAGGTCTCGCTGGAGGAATACATGGCCTGCGCGGTGGGTGGCTGCGCCGGCTGCGTGGTCGAGGTGCAGACGGATACGGGCCCGGCCATGCAGCGGGTGTGCGTGGACGGGCCCGTGTTCGACGGTTACCGGGTGTTCTGACCCCGGCCCTACTCCAGGAAACTGGGCATCCCGCCGCTGGCCTCGACCTGGGACACCAGGTCGCGCTGGTTGCCGCCGAGCTTGAGCATAAGCCGCACCTCGTTGGCCGAGTCGGCGTAGCGCAGTGCGTGCTCCTCGGAGATCTCACCGCGTCTGCACAGCTCGTAGAGATGCTGATCGAAGGTGCGCATCCCCATCTCGCCCGAGCGCTTCATCAGCTCCTTCATCTTGCTCACCTCGCCCTTGAGGATCAGCTCCGCCATCAGCGGCGAGTTGAGCATCACCTCGATGGCCGCGCGCCGGCCGTGGCCGTCCACCCGCGGGATCAGTTGCTGGGCAACGATGCCGCGCAGGTTGAGGGCCAGATCCATCATCACCTGGGCACGGCGATCCTCGGGGAAGAAATGCAGGATGCGCTCGATCGCCTGGTTGGCATTGTTGGCGTGCAGGGTGGTCATCACCAGGTGGCCTGTCTCGGCGAAGGTGATGGCATGCTCCATCGACTCGCGGGTGCGTATCTCGCCGATCAGGATCACGTCCGGCGCCTGCCGCAGGGTATTGCGCAGGGCCACCTCGTAGGACTCGGTATCCACCCCCACCTCGCGCTGGGTGACGATGCAGTTGTCGTGGCTGTGCAGGAATTCGATCGGATCCTCGATGCTGATGATATGGCCCGAGCCATTGCGATTGCGGTGCCCCACCATCGCCGCCAGGGTGGTCGACTTGCCGGTGCCGGTGGCACCGACCAGGAAGACGATGCCCCGCTGGCTCATCGCCAGGTCCTTGAGGGTGTCGGGCAGCCCCAGGTCCTCCACCATCGGGATGTTGGTCTCGATGCGACGCAACACCATGCCGGAGGTGTCACGCTGGATGAAGGCGCTGACCCGGAAGCGTCCGACGCCCTTGGCACTGAAGGCGAAATTGCATTCCTTGGTGTGTTTGAAGTCATCGCGCTGGGTAGGGGTCATCAGCGACATGACGAGTTCGTGCGCCTGCTGCTCGTCGAGCACGGTCTTGCTCGCCGGTATGATGCGGCCGTTGACCTTGATGGTCGGCGGCAGGTGCGCGGTGATGAACAGGTCGGATGCCCGCTTGTCCACCATCTTCTTCAACAAATCTGTAAATTCCATCTCGCCTCCCTGATTGCCGCTGGCACCGATCGATACGTCGGCCCACCCGGTCTTTCCTGTTCATCTGCCGGACATGGATTGATACCCGACGACCGCTGCTTCCCCGCCCCCGCCCACGATCAGGTGAAGGTCTCCTTGTTGACCGCACGGGCCTTCGCCTCGGCCTTGGCGATCTGCCCGCGCTTGACCAGATCCTGCAGGTTCTGGTCAAGCGTCTGCATGCCGTGCGCCTGACCGGTCTGGATGGCGGAGTACATCTGCGCCACCTTGTCCTCGCGGATCAGGTTACGGATCGCCGGGGTGCCGATCATGATCTCGTGCGAGGCGATACGCCCACCGCCCACGCGCTTCAGCAGCGACTGGGAGATGACCGCACGCAGTGACTCGGACAGCATGGAACGCACCATGGACTTCTCGCCGGCGGGGAACACGTCGATGATCCGGTCGATGGTCTTGGCCGCCGAACTGGTGTGCAGGGTGCCGAATACCAGGTGACCGGTCTCCGCCGCGGTGAGCGCCAGGCGGATGGTCTCCAGGTCCCGCAGCTCGCCCACCAGGATGGTGTCCGGGTCCTCGCGCAGGGCCGAGCGCAGGGCCTCGGCGAAGCCCAGGGTGTCACGGTGCACCTCGCGCTGGTTCACCAGGCACTTCTTGCTCTGGTGCACGAATTCGATGGGGTCCTCGATGGTGAGGATGTGGCCGTACTCGTTGTCGTTCTTGTAGTCCACCATGGCGGCCAGGGTGGTGGATTTACCCGAGCCGGTGGGTCCGGTGACCAGCACCAGGCCGCGGTGGTTGTCGCTGATGGTGCGGAAGATGGACGGCGCATCCAGGTCCTCCAGAGTCAGCACCTTGGAGGGGATGGTGCGGAACACAGCCGCAGCACCACGCTCCTGGTTGAAGGCGTTGACCCGGAAACGCGCCAGGCCGGGGATGTCGAAGGAGAAGTCGACCTCGAAGAATTCCTCGAAGTCCTTGCGCTGCTTGTCGTTCATGATGTCGTACACCAGCGCGTGTACCATCTTGTGCTCGAGTGCCGGCACGTTGACACGCCGGATGTCGCCATCGACCCGGATCATCGGCGGCAGGCCCGCCGAGAGATGCAGATCCGAGGCGTTGTGCTTGACGCTGAAGGCAAGCAGTTCTGTGATATCCATCGACTACCTCAAATATCCCGGCCACCGGACAGGCAGCCGTTCAGGTGACTCGGGCGGCAAGGGGCGCTGTCATCCCTGCACCGCCATCCCGTTGATTATGTTATTGATGACGCCTGGACCCTAGTGAACCACAATCCCTCCATGAACCCAATTGAACAACGTCTCAAACAGGTGCATTCACGCATTCTGCAGGCCGCCACCGACTGCGGAAGGGACCCCGCCGACATCGCCCTGCTGGCGGTCAGCAAGACCCGACCTGCAGAGGATATCGCCACTGCACATGCCGCCGGCCAGCGACTCTTCGGCGAGAGTTACCTGCAGGAGGCCGAACGGAAGATCCGCGCCCTGGCCGGCCTCGACATCGTCTGGCATTACATCGGCCGCATCCAGAGCAACAAGACCCGGCCCATCGCCAGCCTGTTCGACTGGGTCCACGGCCTGGACGATGCCAGGCACGCACGCCGTCTGAATGATCAACGGCCGGCCGGGCACAAACCTTTAGCCGTCTGTCTGCAGATCAACCTCAGCGGCGAGCAGAGCAAGGGGGGCATCGCACCGGACGAGGCAGAGGCGCTGGCCACGGAGATCACCGCCCTGCCCAACCTGCGCCTGCGCGGTCTCATGACGCTGCCGGCACCGAGCGACGACCGCGACCGCCAGCGTGCGGTGTTCCGTCAGCTGCGGGAACTGCGCGACCAGCTCAACGAACGGGGCTTCGGACTCGACACCCTGTCCATGGGCATGTCCGGTGACCTGGAGGCCGCGGTCTGCGAAGGTGCGACCCTGGTGCGGATCGGCACGGCCATCTTTGGCCCGCGCCGGTGATATCGTTAGACTACTGTCCTTCGACAATCCCTCTCACCACCGGCGCGGAAGACAACTGACATGCATACGGAAACCATCGGCTTCATCGGCGGCGGCAACATGGCCGCGGCCCTGATCGGCGGCCTGATCGCAGATGGCATGCCGCCATCGAGGCTGCTGGTATCCGATCCCGACCAGGCCAAGGCCGGCGCCCTGGCCGAGCGCTTCGGCATCACCGCCGTGGCGAATAACGCCGAGGCAGCGGACCGCGCCGACGTGCTGCTGCTCGCAGTCAAGCCGCAGCAGCTGGAGACGGTGGCCCGGGAACTGGCGCCCACCTTGTCCTCTCCCGGGGGTCCCCTGCTGATCTCCATCGCCGCCGGCATCCGTACCGACACCCTCCGCGCCTGGCTCGGCAACGACCGGCTGGCCGTGGTGCGCACCATGCCCAACACCCCGGCGATGATCCAGGCCGGCGCCACGGCACTGTTCGCCGCCGACGGGGTGAGCGCCGCCCAGCGCGACACCGCCGAGCAGATCATGCGTGCGGTGGGCCTCGCCCTGTGGCTCGATGACGAGTCGCTGATGGACGCGGTCACCGCCGTCTCCGGCAGCGGGCCGGCCTATTATTTCCTGGTGATGGAGGCCATGGAGGCGGCCGCCATCGAGCTCGGCCTGCCAGCAGATACCGCGCACCTGCTGACCCTGCAGACCGCACTGGGTGCCGCACGCATGGCCATGGAAAGCAATGACGGCCCGGCCACGCTGCGACAGAAAGTGACCTCCCCCGGGGGGACCACCGAGGCGGCCCTGCAGCGCCTGCAGGACGGCGGGCTGCCGCGCCTGTTCGCAGAGGCGCTGAAGGCCGCACACGAGCGATCAGTTGAACTCTCCAACAGCCTGGACAGCCGCAATGGACAGTAATTACCTCGCCAACCCCGCCACCTTCCTGGTACAGGTGACATTCGGGCTCTACGCCCTCGTCGTCATCCTGCGCTTCCTGCTGCAGGTGGTCAGGGCCGATTTCTACAACCCCCTGTCCCAGTTCGTGGTCAAGCTCACCAGCCCGCTGGTGACACCCCTGCGGCGCATCATCCCCAGCGCGGGCAAACTGGATCTGTCATCGCTGCTGCTCGCCTGGCTGGTCAAGGCCATCGAACTGTTGCTGGTGCTGTGGATCGGTGGCCGGGGCCTGCACTTCGCCGCGCCATTGCTGCTGGCAATCCCTGAACTGCTTTCGCTGATCATCAATGTCTTTCTTTTTGCCACCATCATCCTTGCCATCCTCAGCTGGTTCGCACCCAGTGGCTACAACCCGGCCATCGCCCTGCTCAGCAGTCTCACGGAACCGCTGCTGCAACCGGTGCGCCGGCTGCTGCCGCCGGCTGGCGGCATGGACTTCAGCCCGATGGTGCTGATCATCGCTCTGATGCTGTTGAAGATGCTGCTCATTCCCCCCATTGAGCACCTCATCGGCCAGCTCCTGTGAACCTTCATGGGCTGGTATGAATGGCGCGGTGAGCAGCTGATCCTGAAACTGCGGGTACAGCCCAGGTCGAGCCGTGACGGCTTCGCCGAGGTGATGGGCGAACAGCGCAAGCTGCGCATCACGGCCCCGCCGGTGGACGGCAAGGCCAACAGCCACCTCATCGCCTACCTGGCAAAACAATTCGGTGTCGCCAGATCGGCGGTGACACTGCTCAGCGGCGAGAGCGGCCGGCAGAAACGGGTCGCCATCCATGCGCCCCGCCAACTCCCGCCCGATATCGAACGACAAACTTAGTCGCTTATTTCCCAGAAGATTAAAAAAATCACCTAAACTGCCGTGAAACAACAATTAATAAGACATCACCAGAGGGAATGTACGCCATGTCGGAGCACAAGCTGGAACAGCGCCTGGGGCAACTTGCTGACTGGAAGCTGCAGCATAAACGCCGCCTTCAGCAACTGGCGAACTGGCTCAAGGACCAGGGGCTGCTCACACGGCAGGCGCAGCGTGCACTGCGGCATGGTGCTCGCGCCCTCTCCAGCGACGAGATCACCGTTGCCGTGGTCGGCGAGTTCTCCCGCGGCAAGACCGAGCTGATCAACGCCCTATTCTTCTGCGATCATGGCCGTCGCCTGCTGCCCACCACCCCGGGGCGCACCACCATGTGCCCGACGGAAATATTCCAGGACAACAACGAGTTGCCCTACCTCAGCCTGCTGCCCATCGACAGCCGGCTGGAGGACAGTTCGCTGGCAGAGCTTCGCCGCCAGCCCGATCGCTGGACCCGTATCGAGCTGAACCTCGAGGACCCGGCCGTACTGGAGCAGCAACTGCTGGAGGTTACCGGGACCACGCAGGTGAGCGCTGCAGAGGCCGCGCAAATGGGACTCGCCCCGCCCGAAATCAACGGCCAGCCCCCCGCCGACGACGAACCGGTCGAGATCCCAGCCTGGCGGCTGGCACTGATCAATTTCCGCCATCCGCTGCTGGCCAAGGGTCTGCGCATCCTCGACACCCCCGGCCTCAATGCCCTGGGCAGCGAACCCGAGCTCACCTACGAGATGCTCCCCAGCGCCCAGGCCCTGCTGTTCGTACTCGGCGCCGACACCGGCATCACCCAGTCGGACTTGAGCATGTGGCAGCAGTTCACCAGCATGCCGGGGAGCACCAACCGCCCCGGCATCATGGCCGTGCTGAACAAGATCGACACCCTGTGGGATGAACTTCGCAGCGTCGAGATCATCAACGAGGACATCCGTCAGCAGCGGCAGGTGGTGGCCCGGCATCTCGGCCTCAGCGACAACAAGGTGCTGGCGGTCTCGGCCCAGAAGGGCCTGCTTGCGCGCATCCGCGAGGACGCGATCCTCGATCATCGCAGTGGCATCCCCAAGCTCGAGAAATATCTCGCCAGGACGCTGGTCAATGATCGCCAGGGCTTCCTGCACAGCGAATGCACCAACGCCGTGTGCAACATGCTGTCGACCCTGAAGGAACTGCTCGGTGACCGCGAACTGCGTATCAGCCGGCAGGCGGATCAGCTGCATGACCTGAGCGGCCAGAGTTCGGCGGCGCTCAAGCACATGATGAACCAGGCACAGCGCAATCAGCAGCAGTACAAGGAGACCCTCGAGAGTTACAAGAAGAGCCGCGATGAATTTGAAAGGCAGGGCCGGCTGCTGCTCGACAGCCTGGATCTCGCCGAACTCGACCAGACCATCGAGAAGGCCCGCAAGCAGATGCTCGGCGCCTGGACCACCCGTGGCCTGAAAAAGGGCATGGGCGTGGTCTTCGACGACATGCAGGCACGCATGCAGGTGGTGAACACCCAGTCCCAGACCCTGCGCCGGGTGATACGGGCGATCTACCGCCGGCTGGAGAGCCACCACGGGATCAAGCCGGTAAACCCGCCGATGATCTCCAGTGTCAAATACCAGGTCGAGCTCGACCTGCTGGCACAGGAGGCCGAGATCTACCGCAAGAGTCCGGTCACCACCGTCAGCACCCAGAACTTCGTGGTGCGCAGATATTTCAAAACCCAGGTGGACCGTGCACGCAACGTCTTCGTCACCACGCGGCAGGAGGTCAACGACTGGCTTTCCGATGCACTGACACCGCTGACCGTGCAGATACGGGATTACAAGGAAGACCTCAGCCAGCAGATACAGGATCTGAAGGAAACCGGCAGTTCACGCAAGACCCTCGAACAACGCATCACCGAACTGAAGGCTCAACAGACCCACCTGCAGATGCAACAGGACTACATCGACAATGCCGTCGCCGAGCTGTCGAAACGCTTCGAACCGGCAGGCAGCTACGAAGAGGACAGCAGTCTGCTCGCCGATGGCGCCTCCTGAAGTTCCAGGGACAACCGGGCGGCGGGGCTCGCCCGATGACAAAACCGTCTATAGTCAGTCTCATGGAGCCAACAAAAAAAGAGGTGTCCCCATGAGAAGACCAGCAAGCCTCATCACGACCTGCCTGCTGCTGTTGCTGTCAGTGAGCGCAACTGCCGAGAACAGCACACGGGTACCCGGTTACACCATCCACCACAACGCCCTGACCACTGACATCCTCGACCCCAAGGTGGCGTCGAACTACGGCATCAAGCGCAGCAAGAGCCGGGCGATGATCAACATCAGTGTCATCAAGGAGATCCCCGGCACGACCGGCAAACCGGTCCCGGCCAGGGTCAGAGTCAGTGCACGCAACCTCATCGGCCAGGAACGGCAGATCCCGGTGCGGGAGATACGTGATGGCGATGCCGTCTACTACATCGGCGATTTTCCGGTGGCCCACCGCGAACGGCTGAACTTCCTCATCGAGGTGATACCGGAGGGTGAGCGCCTGCCCTACAGGGCGCGCATGACCCACGAGTTCTATACCGACTGAGCACTTCAGGCCCAGAGTCCCTGGGCCGCGCGCAGCAACGTCATCACCCCCATCGCCAACACCAGGGTGCCGGCGAGGGTGCGTACCAGCGGGTGCCTGACCCAACGCGCCAGCCAGCCAGCGGCCGCACCCATCAGCAGCAGATTGGGCAGGGTGCCGAGACCGAAGGCGAGCATCCAGGCACCGCCGCTGAGCGGTCCACCCGCCGATACCGCGCCCACCAGCGCACCGTAGACCATGCCGCAGGGCACCCAGCCCCAGAGCATCCCCAACAGCAGCGCCTGGCGCACATTCCTGACCGGCATCAGACCGCGCCCCCACGGCTCGATTCGCCGCCAGAGGGCGCCTCCCAGCGCTTCCAGCCGTGACAGCACCGGCCACCAGCCGCTGAGGTAGAGACCCAGCAGCACCATGAAGATACCGGCGAATCCCAGTAGCAGATTCTGCGCCAGCTGGACCGGAAGAAAACCTGCCAGCAGCCAGCCCAGGCCGCCAGCAATCGTCCCTGCCAGCACGTAACTGGTGATCCTGCCGGCGTTGTATGCCAGCAGATAGGGCCACATGCGCCAGCCGCCACGCATCTCGTCCGGCAACCCGAGGGTCAGGGCACCGACAATCCCCCCGCACATGCCGACGCAGTGCACGCCGCCAAGCAGGCCAAGCAGGAAGATGCTCAGCCAGCCCATCTCGAAGCCCAGCAGGTTGTGGAATTCCATCAGGCCTTGTCTCCATTGACCGGCGCATAGCGCCAGGCGAGCCCCACCAGCAGCAGGACCGGCAGTCCCAGCAGGGCGGTGAAGGTAAAGAACAGCGGGTAGTCGAGCCGGTCGACCAACACACCGGAGTACCCGCCGATGAATTTCGGCAGCAGCAGCATGATGGAACTGAACAGCGCGTACTGGGTGGCGGAGTAGCTGACGTTGGTCAGGCCCGAGAGGTAAGCGACGAAGGCCGCTGTGGCCAGGCCGCCGCTGAGGTTGTCCATCGCCACCACGACGATCAGCATGCCCAGGTCGTGTCCCATCCCCGCCAGCATCGAGAACAGCAGGTTGGTGGCTGCGGCCAGCAGTGCCCCGATGAAGAGGATACGCATCACGCCGAAGCGATCGGCCAGCACACCCCCGAGCACGGCACCCAGCAGGGTCATCACCACGCCGAAGATCTTGGTGATATTGGCCACCTCGGCCTTGCTGAAGCCCATGTCGACATAGAAAACGTTGGCGATGACGCCAAGCACGATGTCCGAGATCCGGTAGCTGGCAATCAATGCCAGGATCAGCAGCGCCACCCAACGATAACGGCGGACGAAATCGACGAAGGGGCTGACCATCGCTCGCCATAGCCAGGAGGCCAGTGGCTGCAGGGGCGCGGGCAGGCGAGCCGCGAGCCAGCGGTCGCCCCGGGCCTCGTATTCGGCCGCACCGCTGTGATCGGGCACCACGGGCTCACGCGACAGCAAGGTGGTGAGCACCCCCACGCCCATCAAGCCGGCCATTGCCAGATAAGCCACCAGCCATGGCATCTGCTGGTAGCTGGCCTCGTCTACGTCCACCCAGGCCGCCAGCCACAGCACCCCGGCACCGGCGCAGATCATCGCCAGCCGGTAGCCGATCATGTAGGTGGAGGCCAGCACCGCCTGCAACCGCGGGGGGGCGCTCTCGATGCGGTAGGCGTCGATGACGATGTCCTGGGTGGCCGAGGCGAAGGCCACCAGCAACGCAAACCACACCAGGCGTCCCAGGTCCTGTGCCGGGTCGGTCAGCGCCATGCCCAGCAGGCCGGCGATCACCCCCGCCTGTGCCAGCAGCAGCCAGCCACGCCGCCGCCCCAGCAGCGCCGACAGCAGCGGTACCGGCAAGCGATCCACCAGTGGCGACCACAGCCACTTGAAGCCGTAGGCCAGCGCCACCCAGCTGACGAAGCCGATGGTGGAACGGTCCACACCGGCCTCACGCAGCCAGAATGACAGGGTGCCGAACACCAGCAGCAACGGCAGCCCGGAGGAAAAACCCAGGCAGAGCATCACCAGCGAGCGGGGCTGGAGATAGTCGCGCCAGACCACCTGCCAGTCGCGCGGCGTCTCAGAGCGGGTAGTCATAATCGATGATCAGCGGGGCATGGTCGGAGAAGCGTTTGCGGGTGTAGATGCTCGCGGCGCGCACCCTGTCGCGCAGACCGGGGGTGATCACCTGGTAGTCGATGCGCCAGCCCACGTTCTTCTCCCAGGCGCGGCCCCGGTTAGACCACCAGGTGTACTGTTCCGGTTCCTGGTTGACGACCCGAAAGGCATCCACGTACCCCACCTCGTCGAACAGCTTGTCGAGCCAGGCCCGTTCTTCGGGGAGGAAACCGGAGTTCTTCTGATTGCTGCGCCAGTTCTTCAGATCAATGGGCCGGTGGGCGATGTTCCAGTCGCCACAGAGGATGTATTCGCGGCCGCTGTGCCGCAGCTCGCGCAGGTAGGGCAGCAACCGCTCCATGACCTCGAACTTGACCTGCTGACGGGCCTCGCCGGAGGAACCCGACGGCAGGTACAGCGAGACCACGCTGAGCGCGCCGAAGCGGGCCTCGATCCAGCGACCCTCGGCATCGAACTCGGGCCAGCCGATGCCCGTGATCACCTCATCCGGCTCGCGACGGGCATAGATAGCGACGCCGCTGTAACCCTTGCGTTCAGCCGTGTGGTAGTAACAATTGAAACTCGGAGGCCAGAACTGTCTGTCCTCCAACTGGTGCAACTGGGCCTTCAGTTCCTGCAGGCAGACCACATCGGCCTTTTGCCGGCGCAGCCAATAATAGAACCCCTTACGGGCGGCGGAACGGATACCGTTGACGTTGAGAGTGATGACGCGCATGGAGAGCGCATCCTAACGAAAAAAGCGCCCGCAGGCGCTTTTTTCAAACCGCTGCCAGCATGACTGGTCAGACGGAGAAGGACGACCCGCAGCCACAGGTAGTGGTCGCATTGGGGTTACGGATCACGAACTGCGCCCCTTGGAGTCCTTCGGAATAATCGACCTCGGCACCCATCAGGTATTGCACGCTCATGGGATCGATGAGCAGGGTCACGCCATCGGTCACCACCTTCTCGTCGCCTTCGTTGATGTTTTCATCGAAGGTGAATCCATACTGGAAGCCGGAGCAACCACCACCCTGCACGTAGATGCGCAGCATCAGGTCCGGATTGCCTTCCTCCTCGATCAGCGAGGCCACCTTGGCGGCCGCGGCCGGGGTGAACGCGAGAGAGTCCGTATGTTCTGCAGCCTGTTCTGTCATAGCCTTTCACCTGTTAATCTCGTGCGGTCACGGGGACCGGATCGGGTCAGTATAATTTTCCGAGCAAAACAGTCAAGTATTTCACTTCAGGCGGCCTCGGGGTCGACGTCGGTGGGGGTGGTGGCCAGTGGTGTCGCGCCGCCGTCCGGTTCGTCAACGCGCACCAACTGGCCGTTGACCTCCGCGCCCATGGCCATCTCCAGCATGCGATAACGGACGGTGCCGGAGACCCGCGCCTGCGCCGCCAGCTCGACCCGCTCGTTGACGTAGACATCCCCGACAATGGTGCCATTGAGAATCAGGGTATCGACGTGGACGTCGCCCTCCACCCGACCCTTCTCGCTGACGATCAGGGTGGAGGTGGCCTGCGGGGAGGTGGCGAGGTTGCCGTGGATCTCGCCGTCCAGATGCAGGCCGCCGGCAAACATCACATCGCCGGTAATCACCGTATCCTGACCGATGACAGTGCTGACCTTGGGTGTCTTCTGCTTCTTCCTTCTCACTGTCCTGCCCTCGTTATTCCGTATTCCGTCTTTTCGCTGCGACCCGAGCGCATCAGGGCCGGATGAGTTTTTGCCACTGGAAGTCCAGCGTCTCCCGGCGCAGCTTCTTGCCGGCCGGACGGATATCCACCGTCAGGGTCTCCGGCTTGAAACCTGCCGGCAGTTGCAGTTCACCGCTGAAATCCTGGTAATGGGTGAAATCAAGGCGGTGGATATCCCGCTCGCCCCCCGTCAGTTCCTTCATCTTCAGCGCCTTCGCCTTGCCGTCGGCCTTGCCTCGGAGGAGGAAACGCACGGTCCCGGTGGTCTTGCCGAGACCGCTCAACACCTGGGCTATGGTGAAACTGTAGCGGAAATGTCCCTTTTCAGGCAGCGACTGGAGTCTCAGGTTCCGCACCTGCAACGGCCCCTCACCCCGGGACAGCACCCCGCGCAGCAGCTCCAGCTCCTGCTGCACACTCGCCTGCCGCGTCTGCAGCTCGCGCAACTCGACCTGGGCACGGCGGACCGCATCACGGTCGATCTGGCCGTTGCGTGTGCAGGTGGCAAGTTGCAGCTTGAGGCGGTCCCGTTCGGCATCCAGATCGGCCACCTGCTGCTGCAGTGACGCCAGCTCTTCTGCCGTCCGCTCGCCCTCGTAGCCCGCCCACTCCCGGCCGTAATCGAATACCTGCCAGGTCCAGAAGAACAGGGCAACCAGACCCAGGATCAGCAGCCAGAACGAGCCCTTGCCACCCGGCTGGCTGATATGCGGCGTGACGATACGCGGCGGCCTGACCCGTTTCATCAGGGCAGCAGCGCGACCTGACCGAGGCCCGCGGCCTCATCCAGGCCAAACATCAGATTCATGTTCTGTACCGCCTGGCCGGCGGCGCCCTTGGTCAGGTTGTCGATGACCGACAGCACCACCACGGTGTCGCCCCCCTGTGGCCGGTGCACGGCGATGCGGCAGTGATTCACCCCGCGTACGGTCCGGGTCTCGGGATGGGAGCCGGCGGGCAGCACGTCGACGAAGGGCTCGCCGGCGTAGCGTTGCTCGAACAGCGCCTGCAGGTCGACATCGGCCACGCCACGGGCATAAAGGGTGGCATGGATGCCGCGGGTCATCGGCAACAGGTGGGGGACGAAGGTCAGGCCGACACGGCCGCCGGCCGCCTCGCCCAGATTCTGGCTGATCTCGGGCAGATGACGATGGCCGGGCACCGCATAGGCCTTGAAGCTCTCGTTGACCTCGGCCATCAGGGTGCCGACACTGGCGCCGCGACCCGCGCCACTGACGCCCGACTTGCAGTCGGCCACCAGTGTCTGGTTGTCCACCAGCCCTGCCTCCACCAGCGGCAGCAGGCCCAGGGTGGCCGCGGTGGGATAGCAGCCGGGGTTGGCCACCAGGCGCGCACCGCGGATCGCCTCGCGGTTGACCTCCGGCAGGCCGTACACCGCCTCGGCCAGCAGCTCCGGGCAGGCATGGGGCATGCCGTACCACTGCGCCCACTCCGCCGGGTCCCTGAGACGGAAGTCCGCTGCCAGGTCGATCACCCTGACCCCCGCCGCCAGCAACTCCGGCACCCGCTTCATGGCGGTGCCATTGGGGGTGGCGAAGAACACCAGGTCGCACGCCGCCAGCGAGGCACTGTCGGGCGCGGTGAAGGGGATGTCGACGTGACCGCGCAGGTTGCCGAACAGGTCGGCCACCGGGGTCCCCGCCTCGGAACGGGAAGTGATGACCTGGAGACTTGCCTGGGGATGGGTGGCGAGCAACCTCAGCAATTCCACCCCGGTGTAGCCGGTGCCGCCGACGATGCCGATCTTGATCATGTGCCTTCTCTGGTCGCTGGATGATGTCACCGACCCGACCGGGCAGCACTGCGCCGTCCGGGCCTAAATACCCCATGATACACTCAGGACCCGGTTAAAAGGCTGACAACAGCACAAGAACATGCGTCGCCATATCCGCCGCGCACGGCGAAAACTGCTCTCCGCCAGGGCCTGGAAGGTGCGCCTGGTGTTCTGGCTGGGTGCCGTCCTGGTGGGTCTGGCTTGCGCCCTGTTCGCAGAACTGGCCGAGCATGCCAATGGACTGTTCATCCAGCTGGCGCAATACAATCCGCTGCTGCCCCTGGCACTGACACCCCTGGGTCTGGTGCTGATCGCCTGGCTCACGCGCCGCTTCTTCCCCGGCTCGCAGGGCAGCGGCATCCCTCAGGTCATCGCCTCGCTGGAGATGCGTCGCCGCGACGCACTACTGTCGATCCGGATCGCCATCGGCAAGGTCCTGCTGACCCTGCTCGGCCTGCTGTCCGGGGCCTCCATCGGCCGCGAGGGCCCCTCGGTGCACATCGGCGCAGCACTGATGCATTCGCTCGGCGGCTTTGCCCGCTTTCCCGCCCACTACATGGAGCGTGGGCTGATCCTTGCCGGTGGTGCCGCCGGCATCGCCGCCGCATTCAACACGCCGCTGGCGGGGGTGGTGTTCGCCATCGAGGAGATGAGCCGCTCCTTCGAGCAGCGCACCAGCGGCATCGTCATCACCGCAGTGGTGTTTGCCGGCGTCACCGCGCTGGCGATCTCCGGCCCCTATACCTACTTCGGCCAGTCAGATGCCATGATGGGTGAGGCGAGCACCTGGCTCGCGGTACCGATCTGCGGAGTGCTCGGTGGCCTGCTGGGCGGGCTGTTCAGCACCGGGATGATCCAGGGGGTACGCTGGATCGCTCCCGCCGCCCGCAGCCGCCCGCTGCTGGTGGCCCTGCTGACCGGCATCGCGGTGGCGGTCATCGGCTATCTTTCCGGCTACACGGCCAGCGGCACCGGTTATGCCGAGGCCAAGGCCATCATCGACGGCAACGCCCCGCTGGATCCCTGGTATCCGTTCTACAAGATGGGCTCGACCCTGGCCTCATACCTCAGCGGCATCCCCGGCGGCATCTTCGCGCCCTCGCTGGCCACCGGCGCGGGGGTCGGTGCAGATATCGGCCATCTGCTGCCGGTGGCACCGCTGTCGGTGATGATCCTGCTCGGCATGGTCGGGTATTTTTCCGGCGTGGTACAGTCGCCTATCACCGCCTTCGTCATCGTGATGGAAATGACTGCCAACCAGGACATGCTGCTGGCACTGATGGCCACCGCGTTCATCGCCTCGGGGAGCGCCCACCTGGTCTGTCCACAACCGCTGTATGCGAGCCTCGCCCAGGCCTTCCTCCGCAGCGAGGACGACACCCCGAAGGCACAGAAAAGCCATAGGAAGTGACGTATGGATACCGTCCACACCATTTCAATCATGCTCGGGGCCTCCTGGGCCGCCGGCATCAACCTCTACGCCACCGTGCTCGCACTGGGCTGGATGGGCGTCACCGGTCAGATCGACCTGCCGCCAGAACTGGAGATCCTGCAGAACCCGCTGGTGCTCGGCGCTGCCGGCCTGATGTATGCCATCGAGTTCTTCGCCGACAAGGTGCCCGGCGTCGATTCCGCCTGGGACACCCTGCACACCTTCATCCGCATCCCGGCCGGGGCCGTGCTCGCCGCGGGCGCCGCACAGGGTCTGGACGTGGGGCCGGCGGCGGAGTTCGCCGCGCTGCTGGTGGGCGGCACCCTGGCCACCGCCAGCCACGCCACCAAGGCCGGCTCCCGGGCACTGATCAACACCTCGCCGGAACCCTTCAGCAACTGGACCGCCTCGGTCGCGGAGGACATCTCGGTATTCGCCGGCATGTGGGCCGCATTGCATCACCCCTGGCTGTTCATCGCCGCGCTGGTCGTCTTCATCCTCATCGTCGCCTGGCTGCTGCCGAAGATCTGGCGCACCCTGAAGCGTTTGTTCGCCGCCCTCGGACGGATGCTCGGCGGGGGCTCCGCGCAGCCCGCCCCGGTCAGCGGGACGACGACCGCCACACCCCCACCTCCGGGTGCCCCTCCCGGCGAGGGCCCCGGGGCGCCGCCGACCCCTCTCCCCGGGCCCCGTGACGAACCATGAGGATTCCCGCCAGACGCCTGGCCATTGCCGTGCCGCTGCTGGCAGTGGTGTTCGTCGTCTCTCTGACCTCGCAACGGCAGGCGCGGATCGACCCGGCGGCCGTGAGCTTCGTGCTCACACGGGGTGGCCAGCTGGGCCTCGCCGACTTCCGCGGCAGGCCCCTGCTGATCAGTTTCTGGGCCAGTGACTGCCCTGCCTGCCTGCGTGAGATGCCCGAACTGGGCGAGCTTTACCACGAACTGTCACCCGCCGGCCTGGGCATGATCGGCGTGGCCATGCCCCATGACCCACCGGCTCGCATCCTCGAGGTACAACAGCGGCTCGACCCGCCCTACCCCCTCGCCTTCGACCTCGAATCACGCGTCACCCGGGCCTTCGGTGACGTGCGTGTCACCCCGACCCACGTGCTGGTCGGCCCCGCGGGCGATATCGTCTTCAGGCACACCGGTGCACTGGACATGGCGCAGACCCGCTCCCTCATTCTCGACCTGCTGCCGAGGACCTGATCATGTGGCTGAAGGGATTGCACATCATCTTCATGGTGACCTGGTTCGCCGGGCTGTTTTACCTGCCCCGGCTGTTCGTCTACCACGCCATGGCGGATGACGAGATATCGAATGCGCGTTTCAAGGTGATGGAACGCAAGCTGTACTACGGCATCACCCTGCCCGGTGGTATCGCGACCCTCGTCTTCGGTATCTGGATGCTGATCGACTACGCCTGGGCCGCCTACGGCGGCATGCTCTGGCTGCAGGTCAAGCTGGTGCTGATCGCGCTGCTGGTGGTCTACCACCTGGTCTGCGGCAGGCTGGTGACCGACTTCAAGCACGACCGCAACCGCCATGGCCACGTCTGGTTTCGCTGGTTCAATGAGATACCGGTGATCTTCCTCGTCGCCATTGTGCTGCTGGCCACCGTCCGCCCGGTATAGCCATGGCAACGGAATCCTCCCAGACCCTGCCGGGCGCAACGGACGGCCTCAGACCGCGAAGCCGGGCACTCCACCTCGCGTTGCTGTCACTGGCCGTGCTGATCATCTATCTCAGCAGCCTCCCGGGCGAGTTCGTCTGGCAGGACCATCGCGCCATCGAGCAAGGCGGATTGCGGATACTCGACGTCGGGGACTGGCAGCAGCTGTGGACGCTGCCCCTCGATCAATACGAGGAGCGCATCGA
>JANTHH010000001.1 GCA_024762485.1 Chromatiales bacterium | reverse complement strand
GTGGCACGGCGATGGCAGCCTACAAGGGCCTGCTGAACGATGTCGATCTGGCCGCAGTGATCACGTACGAGCGTAACAGCTGGGGCAACAGTGCCAGTGTTGTTCAACCCTCCGCCGTCAAGGCGGCGCGTTAATCCCTTGGAGATTGATAGAAGATGACAACTGCAACCGCGATACATGATGAGCATCATGATCATGGTCCCGCCAAGGGGCTGATGCGCTGGATTACCACAACCAATCACAAAGATATCGGCTCCCTGTATCTGCTGTTGGCACTGCTGATGTTCTTCATCGGTGGTGCGATGGCGATGGTGATCCGTGCAGAACTGTTCCAGCCTGGCATGCAGCTGGTCGATCCGCAGTTCTTCAACTCGATGACCACGGTCCACGCCCTGGTGATGATCTTCGGTGCGGTGATGCCGGCCTTCACAGGCCTGGCAAACTGGCTGATCCCGATGATGATCGGCGCGCCGGATATGGCACTGCCACGGCTGAACAATTTCAGCTTCTGGATCCTTCCCTTTGCCTTCACGCTGTTGATCAGCACCTTCTTCATGGACGGTGGTGCGCCCGCGGGCGGCTGGACCCTGTACCCGCCACTGGTGCTGCAGACAGGGGCGGCATTCCCGTTCGTGATATTCGCCATCCACCTGATGGGTATCTCGTCCATCATGGGATCGATCAACGTGGTGGTGACCATACTCAACATGCGTGCACCGGGCATGACCCTGATGAAGATGCCACTGTTCGCATGGACCTGGCTGATCACGGCTTATCTGCTGATCGCCACCATGCCGGTACTGGCCGGGGCGGTGACCATGTTGTTGACCGACAAGTTTGCCGGTACCTCGTTCTTCAGTGCGGCGGGCGGCGGTGACCCGGTGATGTTCCAGCATATCTTCTGGTTCTTCGGTCATCCCGAGGTCTACATTCTGATCCTGCCGGCATTCGGTATCGTCTCGGCGATCGTTCCGACTTTTGCGCGCAAGCCCCTGTTTGGCTATAGCTCAATGGTCTACGCGACCGCATCGATTGCCTTCCTGTCCTTCATCGTCTGGGCGCACCATATGTTCACCGTCGGCATGCCGGTGGTGGGCGAACTGTTCTTCATGTATGCCACCATGATGATCGCCGTGCCCACCGGGGTGAAGGTGTTCAACTGGGTGTCGACCATGTGGAAGGGTTCCATGACCTTCGAGACGCCGATGCTGTTTGCCATCGGCTTCATCTTCATGTTCACCATCGGTGGATTCTCGGGCCTGATGCTGGCGATTGCACCGGCTGACTTCCAGTACCATGACACCTATTTCGTGGTGGCCCATTTCCATTATGTGCTGGTGACCGGAGCGGTTTACTCGATCATGGCAGCCACTTATTACTGGCTGCCGAAGTGGACCGGGAATATGTATGACGAGCGCCTCGGTAAACTGCATTTCTGGATCTCCACGATCTCGGTGAATGTGCTTTTCTTCCCGCAGCACTTCCTCGGCCTTGCCGGCATGCCTCGGCGGATCCCCGACTACTCCGTTCAGTTCGCGGACTGGAACATGATCTCGTCCATCGGTGGCTTTGTCTTCGGCCTTTCCCAGCTGATGTTTGCCTATGTCGTATTCAAGACGATCCGGGGCGGTGAAAAGGCGTCCGACCAGGTGTGGGAAGGGGCGCAGGGCCTCGAATGGACCCTGCCGTCACCCGCGCCGTATCACTCCTTCACCGATGCGCCTGTCGTCAAATAACAACGGTGGCATCCCGCATCACAGCGGGATGCCGGGAGTGGACAATGGGTACTGATACAGGAAAGAAAAGATCGAATGTCACACTGGCGATAATACTCGGGCTGATTGCCTTGGCGTTCTATGTCGGTTTCATCTACCTGACGTCCACGGCGGGCTGAGCGATGGCAGGCGGTAATTCAAACCTCAGATCGGCTGGCAGGATGGCGCTGGTGGTCGTGATGATGTTCGGTTTCGGATATCTGCTGGTGCCGCTTTATAACGTGTTCTGTGACATCACCGGTCTGAACGGAAAGACCGGACGCATGGCAGAGGCGGAGGCAGCGAGTCGCTATCAGCCCGATCTCGATCGTCTGGTTACGGTTCAGTTTGTGGTCAATAACAGTGCGCAGATGCCCTGGGAGGTGACTCCAGAGGTGGCACAGATGCGCGTACACCCGGGGCAGGTCTACGAGACGATCTTCACTGCACACAACGGGACATCGCGAGCGATGACTGGTCAGGCGGTACCCAGTGTCGCGCCAGGGCTGGCCAACCGTCATTTCAACAAGACCGAATGCTTTTGTTTTACCAAGCAGGACCTGGCTGCGGGGGAGACCAAGGCCATGCCCCTGCGTTTCATCGTCGCCCCGGCCTTGCCGGAAAAAATAAAAACCTTGAGTCTCGCCTATACATTTTTCGATGTAACCGGACAGAGCGAAAAAAACTGAACCACTGGGAACAACACCGTTTTTTAACGAGGGGGAGCTATGGCTCACGCAAGTGATCATTATTATGTACCGCATGGCAGCTACTGGCCGATTATTGCCAGTGTCGGTCTCACCATCGGGGTGGTGGGCGCGGCGAGTGCCTTCAATGGCTCCAGCACGGGCTACGCCGTTCTGGCCGTCGGACTGGCTATCATCTTCTACATGATGTTCGGTTGGTTTGGCACGGTCATCAGGGAAAGCCTCAAAGGCGAATACAACGAGCAGGTCGACCGTTCCTTCCGCCAGGGAATGATGTGGTTCATCTTCTCCGAGGTGATGTTCTTCGCGGCCTTCTTTGGCGCCCTGTTCTATGCCCGAATGCTGTCCGTTCCCTGGTTGCTGGGTGAGGATTCAGGTGCGGCTACCCATGAGTTCCTTTGGAGTAGCTTCAACGAGGCCTGGCCTACCAACGGGCCGGCCGGTGTTGGTGGTGAATTCCAGACAGTGGGAGCATGGGGTATCCCGGCACTCAATACCCTGTTACTGCTGAGTTCGGGCGTTACCATCACCCTGTCCCACTGGGCGCTTAAAGCGAATGATCGTGCGAAGACGGTGCTGTGGCTGGTCGCCACCGTCCTGCTAGGCGCCGTCTTTCTCGGTTTCCAGGCCTATGAATACATTCACGCCTATCACGAACTGAACCTGACGCTCGAGTCCGGCATATACGGCTCGACCTTCTTCATGCTGACCGGGTTCCACGGTTTTCACGTGACCCTCGGTACCATCATGTTGATCGTGATAACGATCAGGGCGGCGAAGGGTCATTTCACACCCGACAATCACTTTGCCTTCGAGGGTGTGGCGTGGTACTGGCACTTTGTTGACGTTGTCTGGCTGGGTCTGTTCATCTTCGTCTACGTGCTGTAGCGCCAGATGTTGATTACTCCTGTTGCGTGACGGGGGGGGTCTCGCCGGAGGGTGGAACCAGTCCATGCGGGGTGATGACACCGGTGGCCGCCAGAATCATCAGGAAGATGAAGAGACCCAGCGAGAGGCCAATCCGGAAGGTCAGTGCATGGAGGCTTTTTCGGGAGTGCCCTTTATCCCGTACCAGATAGAACAGGGCTGACCCCAGGCTGAGCAGGATGCCTGCAAAGATAAGCAGTATGACGATCTTGACCCACATGGAAATGTCTCGATGGCCGAAAAGAGTGCCGATTATATCAACCGCCCCTGAAGGATGCAGTGAGTGACGGTTGCCGGGTTCTCGTTCAGGCCGTCACTGATACCCACACTGGTATTCATCCTGTTGCTTGGCCTGTTGGTCGGCCTGGGTGTCTGGCAGGTGGAAAGGGCGGAGCAGAAGCAGTTGCTGATTGAGGCACGTGAGTCTGGCATTGAACGCCCGGCGCTCGACATCAACTGGCAGTGGGACATGTCTGTGGAGGATCGTTACCGGCCGGCGAAGGTGAGCGGGCGGTTTGATTCGAGCCACCAGTGGTTGCAGGACAATCGCATTCGTAAAGGACAGGCGGGTTACCACGTCTATAGCCTGCTGATTCCCGATGGCGGTGGGACCCGGGCCTTGCTGGTGAATCGAGGCTGGGTGCCGACGGGTCCTGATCGCTCCGCCTTGCCGGATCTGCCGCTGCCATCAGGTGATGTTAGGTTGCACGGACATCTCGACAAGCCGGCATCGGTGGGCATTGCCATGGGGGATTTGAGTTACCCGATGGATTCGCCGGTATCCGTGCATCCTTACCTGGATGTTCGTATGTTGGGGAATGTGATGCAGCGGGAGCTGTTTCCACTGGTCCTGGTGCTGGATGAGGGTGAGCCGGGGTCCCTTGCCGGGGACTGGTCACCGGTCATGCAGATGGGACCGGAGAAGCATCTTGGTTATGCGCTCCAATGGTTCTCGCTGGCGGTTGCCCTGGTGATTATTTTCATTGGCGTGAATGCCAGACGGATAAAGCAGTAGGAAGGTGAGAACGTGAGTGAGCCATTGGCGAAATCGAACCGTGGACGCAAACAGTTGGTCATGTTGGCCGCCTTGTTTCTGGCGCCGGTGCTGACATCCTGGGGTGCCTGGCTCTACCTGAACAATGGTGGCAGCACGTCGTCGACGAATGCCGGGGAACTGGTGCAGCCGGCCCGGCCATTGCAGCCGGTGGTGCTGGACGATGCCGCGGGCAAGCCGTGGTCGATGGCGCAGGTCCGTGGCCGCTGGGCCTACGTGATGTTTGCCAGACAAGACTGTGATGAGGAATGTGAACGCCAGCTCTACTACACACGGCAGATACGCACCGGTGTCAGCAAGGACATGGCCAGGGTTCGACGCATACTTGTCCTCGGACACCCGCCAAAGGATGAATGGCTGCAACAGCTGCAGCGGGATCATCCCGACCTTGTGGTCGTTACGGCGACGGGTGATGCATGGTCCCATTTTACCGAACAGTTTCGCACCCGGGAGGAGGCGGTGGACGGTGCTCATTTCTTCATGGTGGATCCGCTGGGCAACCTGATGATGCGCTACAGCCCTGCGGTCTCTGCGAAGGGCATCGCAAAGGATCTGCGTAAACTGCTCAAGGTCTCGCAGGTCGGATGATGGCGGGATGCAGGGGACGTTTGTGAATTACCATCGTCTGGCGGTTGCCGCCTGTTTTCTTGCGCTGATCGTCGTTGTCCTCGGCGCCTACACCCGCTTGTCCCATGCCGGGCTGGGATGTCCGGACTGGCCAGGCTGCTATGGCGAACTGGTGGTGCCGGCGAGCGAGGAGGCAGTGCAGCACAAGGATTATCTTGCCCAACGACCACTGGAGCCGCACAAGGGCTGGAAAGAGATGGTCCATCGTTACTTTGCCGGCACGCTCGGTCTGGTGATCCTGATGCTGGCGATATGGGGCTGGCTGCGCAGGGATGTCCCTGGCCAGCCGACCCTGCTGCCGCTGGTGCTGCTGGTGATCGTCGTGTTTCAGGCGATGCTGGGGATGTGGACGGTTACCCTGCAGTTGAAGCCGGTGGTGGTGATGGGACATCTACTCGGTGGCTTTACGACCCTGGCGCTCCTGTTCGTTCTGGCACTGCGGACACGGCAGACGCCAGTGCCCGGCTCGGTCAACCCCGGCGTCTGGCGACCGTATGCCGTGCTGGGTCTGCTACTCCTGGTCCTGCAGATCGCCTTGGGGGGCTGGACCAGTTCCAACTACGCGGCCCTGGCCTGTCCCGACTTTCCGACCTGCCAGGGGCGCTGGCTGCCGGAGATGGACTTCCGTGAAGCCTTCGTCCTGTGGCGTGGCATTGGGATCAATTATGAATTCGGTGTGCTCGAACACCCGGCGAGGACGGCGATCCACTTCGTCCACCGCGTCGGAGCACTGCTGGTCTTTCTCTACCTGGGGTGGCTGGCGTTGCGATTGATCAATCGGGGTGGCGAGATCCTTGCGCGGACGGGCTGGCTGATACTCGGCCTGCTGCTGACGCAGGTCTCGCTCGGCATTGGCAATGTCCTGCTGCATCTGCCGTTACCGGTAGCCGTCGCGCATAACGCCGTCGCCGCCCTGCTTCTCCTCTCACTCATTCTGCTGAGCTACCAGTTATGGCAACGACCCTCGTAAACGTACCCGTCATCGGCCACTGGCGTGATTACCTGGAGCTGTGCAAGCCCAAGGTGGTCGCACTGATCGTTTTTACCGCAATGGTCGGCATGTTTCTCGCCAGCCCGGGGCTGGTGCCGCTGGATGTATTGTTCTTCGGCACCTTGGGAATCGGCCTCGCATCCGCCTCGGCGGCGGCCATCAATCACGTGGTGGACCGGAAGATCGATGCGGTGATGGGGCGGACTCATAACCGTCCTCTTCCAAAAGGGCAGCTTTCACGCCGTGATGCACTGCTGTTTGCCCTGGCCATCGGTGCCGTGTCCATGGTCATCCTTGTGACCCGGGTGAATGTCCTGACGGCGTTGCTGACCTTCATCTCGCTGATCGGCTACGCAGTGATCTACACCATGTACCTGAAGCGGGCGACACCACAGAACATCGTTATCGGGGGTGCTGCCGGTGCGGCACCGCCACTTCTGGGCTGGTGCGCGGTCACCGGCAGTTGCGATCCCCAGGCGATGATCCTGTTCCTGATCGTCTTTACCTGGACGCCACCGCACTTCTGGGCACTGGCCATCCACCGTTCAGACGAATATGCCAAGGTCGGCATGCCCATGCTGCCGGTCACCCATGGGCACGATTTCACCCGCCTGCAAATCGTCTTCTATACCATTCTCCTGTTCCTGGTCTCGCTTATGCCCTATGGCTACGGGATGAGTGGCTGGTTTTACCTGCTGGGGGCCATCCCCCTGGGACTTGGGTTCCTCTATCACGCGATTGTGCTGTTCCGCAACGAGGATGCCGGCGCGCCGATGCGCACCTTTGGCTATTCCATTGTCTATCTGATGGCCTTGTTCGCACTGCTGCTGATTGATCATTACGTCCCGCTACTGCAGGGAATGATGAGCTGACTGGAACCTGGATCGGGCGGACCTGGCGCCCCTTCACAAGGCTGTCTATGGCTGGTTTTGCCTTGCGCCGGCCCGCCAGGAATCCGTTTCCCCAGGCCACGCCGGGCATGGTCATCGGGTTTCCGGATAACCATTTCATAATTGACTAATACTCCCCTCCCCGGCTAAACTTCCGCTGCTTACCAGCCGTTACAGACGGCCTGCGATCGAGAGTTTCGACTACCCTTTATGGGTCCAGATTTGAATTTTCGGCGCATGACGGCGTTGCGGCCCTGTGCAGCTCGCAGGGTCCTGTAATAGGGCGGTAACGTGTGTTCCCATTCCTCGGCACGTGCAGGGTCCGGCGCGACCCCTTTTGCATGTCCGATACAGAGACAGGGGTTTGATGATGGCTTCGGGTGCAGTGGCTGTGGATACGCAGTACAACTACGACATAGTAAAAAGATTTGCCATTATGGCGCTGGTGTGGGGTGTCCTCGGCATGACAGCCGGTACCTACATCGCAGCTGAACTGGCGTTTCCGTTTCTGAATTTCGATACCGCAGAGATCACCTTTGGTCGCCTGCGTCCGGTGCACACCACGCTGGTCATCTTCGGTTTCGGGGGCAGTGCGCTGTTTGCCACCTCCTACTACATCGTCCAGCGGACCTGTCAGACCCGACTCTACGGCGATCTGTTGCCGAAATTTACCTTCTGGGGCTGGCAGCTGTCCGTCCTGATCGGCGCCATCGGTTACATGAACGGCATCACTCAGGCACGTGAATACGCGGAGTTTCCGTGGCCGGTGGATCTGCTGATCACGGTGACCTGGGTGGCCTATGCCACGGTCTTCGTTCAGACCCTGCGTCGCCGTTCGCAGCCACATATCTACGTGGCGAACTGGTTCTACATGGCCTTTATCCTGGCCACCGCGATCCTGCACATCTTCAACAACCTTGCGGTGCCGGTGAACCTGCTGAGCATGCACTCATACAGCCTGTTCTCGGGTGTGCAGGACGCTATGACCCAGTGGTGGTATGGCCACAACGCCGTGGGCTTCTTCCTCACCGCTGCCTTCCTCGGCATGATGTACTACTTCGTCCCGAAGCAGGCAGGTCGCCCAATCTATTCCTACCGCCTGTCCATTGTTCACTTCTGGGCACTGTCGTTCCTCTACATGTGGGTCGGCGCACATCACCTGCACTGGACCGCGTTGCCGGATTGGACCTCGTCACTGGCGGCGACTTTCTCCATCCTCCTCTTGCTGCCCTCCTGGGGCGGCATGATCAACGGCATCATGACCCTGTCGGGTGCCTGGGATAAGCTTCGCACCGACCCGATCATGCGTTTCCTGATCGCCTCGCTGGCGTTCTACGGCATGTCGACCTTCGAGGGACCAATGATGTCTCTCAAGAGCGTAAACGCACTGTCTCACTACACCGACTGGACCGTGGGCCACGTGCACTCCGGTGCGCTGGGCTGGGTGGCGCTGGTGTCCTTCGGCTCCCTGTACCACATGATCCCGCGCCTGTATGACACCAAGCTCTACAGCGACCGTCTGGTGATCACCCACTTCTGGCTCGCCACCATCGGCATCGTGCTCTATATCACCTCCATGTGGGTGTCGGGCATCGGTCAGGGCATGATGCTGCGTGCCTTCGATGACTACGGCAACCTGGCTTACACCTTCGTCGAGACCGTCTCCTTCATGCACCTGCCTCTGGCGGCACGCATGGTCGGCGGCATGTTCTTCGTCTCCGGCATCCTGGTGATGAGCTTCAATATCTTCATGACCATCCGCAATGCCAAGCTTGAACAGGCCGCGATGGAAGCCAAGATCGCCGCCAAGATGGCGAATGCCGGCGTTTAACGGGGTCCCAGATGAAATTCAGTCACGAAAGTATCGAAATCAATGCGGGCCTGATGATCGTGCTCACCATGATTGCCATCAGCATCGGTGGTCTGGTGGAGATCGTCCCGCTGTTCTATATCGACGAGACCATCGAGAAGGTGGAGGGTGTACGTCCGTACACCCCGCTGGAGCAGAAGGGACGCGACATTTACACCCGCGAAGGCTGCTATCTGTGCCACTCGCAGATGATTCGTCCGTTCCGCGACGAGGACATGCGCTATGGCCATTATTCGTTGGCGGCGGAGTCGCAGTACGACCATCCCTTCCAGTGGGGATCGAAACGGACCGGCCCGGACCTTGCCCGTGTCGGCGAGAAATATTCCAACCAGTGGCACGTCCAGCACCTGAAGGCCCCCCGTTCGGTGGTGCCCGAGTCCATCATGCCGAACTACCCCTGGTTGCTTGAGAATGACCTGGACTATTCGGATATCGCTGACCGCATGCGTGCCCTCAAGGTCACAGGGGTGCCCTACTCATTGACCACCGCCGAGTACCAGGCGAATGTCGAGAAGTTCGGCAAGGAAACTGCAGACCAGTTGAACATCCTCGAGGCGGAGGAGAACCTGCTGGCGCAGGCGCAATCGGAGGACTTCGATGGTGATCGCGCGCGCTTGACCGAAATGGACGCCCTCGTTGCCTATCTCCAGGTGCTCGGAACGATGGTCGATTTCAGCAAGTACGACGAGGGTTATTTCGCCGAATTCCGTTGATCGGATAACGGTTGAATTCCAAGTGAACAGAGGATTTCCGACGTGATGGACCTGATCGAATGGTTTTCGAAGATGGAGAACACCAAGCCTCTGGCGTTGGTGATCTTCTTCGTCACCTTCGTGGCCATCGTCCTGTATGTCTTCACCGGCAAAAAGCGCAAGGCGCGTTTTGAATCCTACAAGGACATCCCATTCCAGGACGACGAGCGGGAATCAAAAGAAAGCGAAAAGGGCAAACACAATGGCTGAACAACAGCATGGCAAGGCGGTCCAGACAACGGGCCATGCCTGGGATGGTGACCTCCAGGAATACAACAACCCGCTCCCGACCTGGTGGTTGTGGACGTTCTATGCGAGCTGTGTGTTCGCGATTGTCTACTGGGTGCTTTATCCCACCTGGCCGCTCGGCAAGGGCTATACCACGGGCATCAAGACCATCACCTTCGAAGAGAACGGGAAGGAGGTCACCACGAACTGGAACACCCGCGCGCGCCTGATCAAGGAGATGCAGACCGGCGAGGAATCACTGAAGCAGAAGGCCTATCTGGACAAGGTTTCCCAGGCGAGTTACCAGGAGATCGTCAACGATCCGGACATGACCGCCTTCGTCAACTCCATGGCCAAGGGGCTGTTCGGGGACAACTGCGCTGCCTGTCATGGCGTGGGCGGCACCCCGGCGATGATCGGCCAGTATCCCAACCTCGGTGATGATGCCTGGCTGTGGGGTGGCAAGGTCGAGAACATCGAGCAGACGATCCGTCATGGCCGCCTCGGCTACATGCCCGCTTTCGGCACGGTCCTCGATGACGCGCAGATCGATGCCTTGGCGAACTACGTCCTGAGCTTCTCTGAGGATACCGTCGACAGCAACAAGGCGGCTGCCGGCGAGAAGATCTTCAAGAGCGAGGCCGCCGGCTGTTATTACTGCCACACCACGGGGGCGACCGGCCTCTATTCGCAAGGCTCTGCCAATCTGACCGATGCGGTATGGACCGTGGCGGACGTGCCTGGTGCCGATGGCCTGGATGCGAAACTCGAGGCGGTCAAGGGCGTGATCCGCAACGGCGTCAAGCGCGAGATGCCCAGCTGGTCCGGACGCCTGAGCGATACCGAGATCAAGCTGCTGACGGTTTACGTACACGGACTCGGCGGCGGTCAATGACGGGCTGACATCCGGTCACGGCCGGAGCGTCACCGTCGACTGACAGAAAAGGCCGCTTGCGGCCTTTTCTGTCTTCTGACAACAGGAATCAGCAGCAACGATGAGCAATACCCAAGATCAGGAGCCCCAGCTCTACCAGACGCGGATTCCGATCTATCCGCGGTCGGTAAAGGGCCGTTTCCGTAACATCAAGTGGGCCATCCTGCTGACCGCATACGCGGTCTACTTCCTGCTGCCCTGGATCCCCTGGGAGCGTCCCAACGCGCCGAGTCAGGCGGTGTTGTTCGATATCGTCGGCCGCAAGTTCTACTTGTTTGATCTGGTGGTGCACCCACAGGACATCTTCTGGCTCGCCGGCTTTCTCATGATCGCCGCCTTCATGCTGTTCTTCGTCACCGGGGTGGCGGGGCGGGTGTTCTGCGGCTATTTCTGTTTCCAGACCCTCTGGACCGACGTGTTTATCTTCATCGAACGGCTGGTGCAGGGTGAGCGGCCGGCACGTATCCGTCTCGCCAAGCAGCCGATGAATGCGGAGAAGGCCATCAAGCTGGGTCTGACGCACCTGTTGTGGCTGCTCGTGGCCTTCGCCACCGGTCTGACCTTCGTCCTCTACTGGGGTGAGGCGCCGAAACTGGTGGTGGAGTTCTTCACCGGCCAGGCACCCTTCGCCGCCTATGCCACGGCGCTGTTTCTCACGGCCACCACCTATGTCATGGCCGGCCTGGCACGAGAGCAGGTGTGTACCTACATGTGTCCCTATGCCCGATTCCAGAGCGCGATGTTCGACAAGGATACCCTGATCGTCTCCTACGACGAGCACCGGGGTGAGGGGACGGCCGGGCGCCACCGCCTTGGCAAAGGCTACAAGACACGCGAAGAGCGTGCCGAAAAGGGCGTCGGTGACTGTATCGACTGTGGTTACTGCGTGCAGGTCTGCCCGGTGGGCATCGACATCCGTAACGGACTGCAGATGCAGTGCATCTCCTGCGCCCTGTGCATCGATGCCTGCGACACCATCATGGATTCGCTGGGCTGGGAGCGCGGCCTGATCCGCTATACCTCCGAGAAGGAACTGGAGGAGGGCAAGCCGACGAAGATCCTGCGGCCGAAGGTGATCGGTTACGGGATGATGCTGCTGTTCATCCTTGGCGCACTGATCTACAACATGTCCAAGCAGGCCCCCTATGACCTGACCGTTGCACAGGTACGCCAGCCGATCTTTGTGCAGCTGTCCGACGGACGCATCCAGAACAGCTACGAGATCAAGCTCAACAACAAGCTGACGCTGCCGCTGGTGCTGCATTTCGAACTCGAGGGGCTGCCGGGTGCCGAACTGGACATGGGACCATTCGAGACCCTTAAGCTGGCGCCTGGACAACACCTGCGGGTCCGCGCCCTGGTCAAGTACGCGCCAAAGGTGTTCGATGGCCGCACCCGTCCCTATCGGATACGCGCGGTACCCGATGACCCGGCACTGCCGGTGATCGAGCACGAGGCGGTGTTCTACGTGCCGGATCACAAACCATGAGTGCCGGCATGATCCTGCTCACCATCGGCCTCGGCCTCCTTGCCGAGACGGTGCTGTTCGTGGTGCTGCGCAGGCTGCTGCGTCTCGATGCCCGTACCGCCGCGGCGGCCGTTGCCATGCTGGTACTGCTGATCTATGTGCCCTGGGGGATACTCACCTGGCCGGGCGCCGATATCTTCGCCATCCACCTCGCTCTGTACCTGATCGTGGCCTATATCCTCGGTATCATCGGCAGCCAGGGCCAGCAGGGAAAAGGCGGCGGCTGGCACTGGGGGCCAACGCTGCTGATCGGCTTTTTTACCTTCGTGGTAGCGGTGGATGTGGTCTTCCTGGTGGTCTCCGAGCAGGGCATTACCGGCATCTTCGCCGAACTGCTGCCAGCACCGCGCTCCGGTGAGGTGGCCGACTCCCGCTTCCCGGGTACGGTCTCCCACGACTACCAGAAGAAGGAATCACAGTACAACGACTACCTGAAACAGGTCGAGGCACAGCGGGCACGCGGCTGGCAGGTCCAGAAGGGCTGGCAGGATCGACCGGTTGTCGGCAAGCCCGCGCGATTCATCGTTGAGGTGCGGGATGCCGCCGGCCAGCCGGTGACCGATGCCGAAGTGAGTGGACGCTTCCTGCGCACCTCCAACAGCGAGTTCGATTTTGCCTTCACCATGCAGCAGGCGGCCCCCGGGCGCTACGAGGTGGTCACCGTGATGCCACAGCCCGGCTTGTGGCGCCTGGTGTTGCAGATCCGCAAGGGCGAGGATCTGCACGAGGTGCGCGCCACCACCACCGTGGACAAGGCCGCAACGGGGTGAGCGGTGGTGGCCAGCCTCAGGAGGCCTGCTTTCACTGTGGTCTGCCTGTACCGCCGGGTGCCGACTACCGGGTGGAGGTCATGGGCGAGCAGCGCGCGATGTGCTGCCCCGGGTGCCAGGCGGTGGCCCAGGCGATCGTCAACGGCGGGCTGGAGGATTTCTATCGGCATCGCACCGCCAGTGCGCCGCGCCCGGATGAACTGATTCCCGAGGCGCTGGCCCGGCTCGATCTCTATGACAAGCCCGAACTCCAGCAGGGCTTCGTCCACGATGAGGCCGGCGAGCGCAAGTCCGCCTCGCTGATCCTGGAGGGTATCACCTGCGCGGCCTGTGTCTGGCTCAATGAACGCCACGTGCGCAGCCTGCCTGGCGTACTCGAGTTCCAGGTCAACTACAGCACGCACCGTGCACGTCTGGTGTGGGACAACAGCCGCATCAAGCTGTCGGCCATCCTCAAGGCCATCGCCGATATCGGTTACGTCGCCCACCCCTTTGATCCCGGGCGCCAGGAGGCCGTGTTCAAGAAGGAGCGTGCAGTCGCCCTGCGCCGGCTGGCGGTGGCCGGCCTCGGCGCCATGCAGGTGATGATGCTCGCGGTGGCGCTGTATGCCGGGGACTATTCCGGCATGGACGAGGGGCTGCGGGTGTTCATGCGCTGGGTCAGTCTCCTGCTGACCCTGCCGGTGGTGTTCTATTCCGGTCAGACATTCTTCCGCTCCGCCTGGCGCGACCTGCGCCACGGCCGGGTCGGGATGGATGTGCCCGTCTCGCTGGCCATCGGTGGTGCCTTTGCCGCCAGTGTCTGGTCCACCCTGACCGGCGGGCAGGATGTCTATTTCGACTCGGTCTGCATGTTCACCTTCTTCCTGCTGGCCAGCCGCTTCCTGGAGATGGGTGCGCGCCACCGCGCCGGCCAGGCAGCAGAGGAGCTGGTGAAGCTGTTGCCGGCCACGGCCACCGTGCTGCGTGATGGCGAGGAGCAGGTTGTCGCCGTTGCCGATCTGGTGCCGGGTGATCAGGTGTTGGTGCGTCCCGGCGAGACCGTGCCCGCTGACGGTGTGGTGACCGAGGGGGTCAGCTCGGTGGACGAGTCACTGCTGACCGGCGAGAGCGTGCCCCGGCCGCGTCAGCCGGGTGATCACCTGGTGGGCGGCAGTGTCAACGTGGAAAGCCCGCTGCAGATGCGGGTGGAGACGGTCGGCGAAGACACCCTGCTGTCCGGTATCGTCCGCCTGCTCGATCGCGCCCAGGCCGAGAAACCACGTATCGCCCGTCTTGCCGACCGGGTGGCGAGCGGCTTCGTGGCCGGACTGCTGCTGCTGGCGACGGCAGTGGCCACCTGGTGGTGGCTGCATGAGCCGGATCGCGCCTTCATGATCACCCTGTCGGTGCTGGTGGTGACCTGCCCCTGTGCCCTGTCGCTGGCCACACCGACGGCGGTGACCGCGGCCACCGGTGCGCTCACCAGGCTCGGCCTGCTGACCACTCGCGGTCATGCCCTGGAGTCACTTGCCCATGCAAGCCGGGTGGTCTTCGACAAGACCGGGACGCTGACCCGCGGCATGCTCAGCCTCAGCGGAGTACGCCTGCTTGGTGACGTGGACGAAGCATCGGCGCGGGATATTGCAGCGGCCCTGGAGGCCCAGTCCGAGCACCCCGTGGCCAGGGTGCTGGCGGCGGCCGGCCGCCATCAACTGGCCGTCAGCGGCGTGGAAGCGACCCCCGGGCTGGGTGTGGAGGGCAGCGTCGACGGCAGGCGTTACCGTATCGGCCGGGCAGATTTCGCCCTCGCGTTGTGCGCTGGCGAGGCGGACGAGACCTTGCAGGGTGAGCATACCCAGGTGCTGCTGGCCAGCGAGTCCGGCCCGCTGGCCCTGTTCACACTCGAGGACACGTTGCGCAGCGACGCCGCCGATACCGTGGCCGGGCTCCAGGATCTGGGGCTGGCCGTGGAGATACTCAGTGGCGATGCCGAGGGGCCGGTGCGACGGGTGGCCGAGGCGCTGGGGATCACCGACTGGCAGGCCGGTCTGCGTCCCGATGACAAGCTGGCGCGGGTGCGCGAGCTGCAGGCCGCCGGTGAGGTGGTGGTGATGGTCGGTGATGGCGTCAATGACGCACCAGTGCTCGCGGGTGCCCAGGTTTCGGTGGCCATGGGCAGTGGTGCCCAGCTTGCTCATGCCAGTGCAGACATGGTGATGCTGTCACAGCGACTGGTCACCCTGGTGGCCGGTGTCAGGGCCGCCCGCCGGACCCTGAGTGTGATCCGGCAGAACCTGGGCTGGGCGGTGTTGTATAATATTTCAGCTATCCCGCTGGCGGCCGCCGGGCTGGTCGCGCCCTGGATGGCGGCCATCGGCATGTCGGCCAGCTCCCTGGTGGTGGTTTTCAACGCGCTGCGACTGCGCAACCTGGATTGAGACGCCCATGAGTATCCTTTATCTGCTGATTCCACTCGCCGTCGTGTTGATGCTGGTGGCCGGGGTGTTCTTTCTGTGGACGGTGAAGACCGGCCAGTATGACGACCTCGAGGGGCCTGCCTACCGCATCCTGATGGATGACGACGACCCGATGATTCCGGGGCACCAGGCAGCCGAGGACAAACACGAATCCGACGTCCCGCCAGCGGGCGGGACGTCATCGAAAACCTGATACAAGTCTTTGTAAGGAGTAACTCCCATGATGAAATTATTCAATTTCCAGAATCTGGCCCTGACCCTGGTGGTCATGCTGATCGCCTGGTCCTATATCAGCCTGTTCTCAGTGATCCTTGCAGGCTGAGGCCGATTGCTGTTGCTGCAGAAAGGCCGCCGTGAGGCGGCCTTTTGTGTTTGTGGCACAGGGCAGGCGGCAGGCGGCGCGTCATGGTGTAACGCCGGGCGCCGATCCCGCTATGCTTTCTTCACCTTGCAGCCATGCGGCAGCTCAATGCCATCGGCCGGTTGCCGATAGCCACTGCAGCATGATCGAAAACCCGTGCGGGAGATCCGGATGAGGCCATATCGACACAATTCATGGACACGGTTGTTGTGCCTGGTTGCCGCTCTGATGCTGCCGGGCCTCGGGGTGGCGGGGGAGGCGCCTGTCAGTCTCGGTGTCCTGCCGTACATCACCCCGGTGAAGCTCATCCAGACCCATAACCCGCTGCGGTTGAGGCTGGCGGAGGCCACCGGGCGTCCGGTTTCACTGATAACCGCCCCCGGCTTCAAGGCCTTCGTACAGCGCACCAGCCAGGGGCGCTACGATTACGTGTTCACCGCCCCCCATCTCGCCCGCCTGGCGCAGTACCGGGATCATTACCGTCCACTGGTGAAGACCGGTCACCGGATTGCAGGCGTCTTCGTGGTGCCGAAGGATTCCGATATCAGGACGCTGCAGGACCTGGAAAACCGCCGCATCACCATGGTCGGACAATCGGCGGTCATCAGTCAGCTGGCAGTACAGGCCCTGCGGGAGGCGGGGCTGGAGAAGGGCAGAAACCTCGATATCCAGAATGTGCCCAATCACAACAACGCGCTGATGGCCTGCCTGCTGGGCGACAGCGACGCCTCGTTGAGCGGCAAGCAGTTGTTCCTGGCGATGGGTGAGACGCTCGGCGAGCGGCTGCGGGTGATCGGAGAGACCGAGTCGGTTATCGGCTTCGTGGTGCTGGCGGCACCGCATGTCGACCCCGAAGAGGCGGATCGCGTACGCGAGTCGTTACTTGGCTTCGCCGATACCGATGTCGGCCGCGCCTACTTCCAGACGACCCGCATGGTGGGCTTCCAGCCCGTGAGCGAGGCCGAAATGGCGAGTTTGCAGCCCTTCATCGAGGGGTTTCTGGCCAAGGGGCGCGCGACTTCGCCGCAATAAAAAACGGCCCGTGTGGGCCGTTTCTCATCATCCTGTCACCGTGGGTGGGCCAGTATCAGGCAGCCACCGCCAGCTGTTTTTTCAGCTTGTTCATGGCGTTTTTCTCGATCTGACGGATCCGCTCCGCCGACACGCCGTATTGGTCGGCCAGTTCATGGAGGGTGGCCTTGCTGTCGCCCAGCCACCGCTGTTGCAGGATATCGCGGCTGCGCTCGTCCAGTTCCGCAATGGCGTGCTGCAGTTGCTCATGCTGCACCTGCTCGGCGTCCTCGGCCTCGACCAGTGCGGCGGGCTCCATGCGGTTGTCGGCGAGATAGCCTGCCGGGGTCAGCGCCGGGCCGTCGTCCTCGTCCATGCCGCCATCGAAGGCGAGGTCCTGATTGCTCAGGCGTGATTCCATCTCCAGCACGGTCTCTGGCTTGACGCCCAGATCCTCGGCCACCTGCTCCACCTCTTCCTGGCTGAACCAGCCCAGCCGTTTCTTGTTGCTGCGCAGGTTGAAGAACAGCTTGCGCTGGGCCTTGGTGGTGGCGATCTTGACGATGCGCCAGTTGCGCAGGATGTATTCGTGGATCTCGGCCTTGATCCAGTGAACCGCGAAGGACACCAGCCGTACGCCCATGTCCGGATTGAAACGGCGCACCGCCTTCATCAGGCCCAGGGTGCCCTCCTGGATCAGGTCATTCTGCGGCAGGCCATAGCCATTGTATTGACGGGCCACCCGCACCACGAAGCGCAGGTGTGAAAAAACCAGCGCGCGGGCCGCATCCATGTCGTTGTGATCACGCAGGCGCACGGCCAGATCGTGCTCCTCCTGCTCGGAGAGGATTGGCAGCTGAAAGGCTGCGCTGACATAGGCATCCATGCTGCCCGTGGGCAGGATAGCCGGCATAGCGAGTTCGTTGCTCATTGCATTCCCTCCGCTGTGGATTTGTATTCTTGATTTGATGAATAAAGTAGCACCTGAATCGAACAGGTGCCAGCCAAAATTAGCAGTCGCGAGGTTAGAGTGCTAATGAAGGAAAAAGTTTCTTGATCTGTGGCAAATGCCCTGATCTGGCGGGCCTGGCTATCAGCTGGGCTCGATCTCGCTGAGGTGGCGGCCAACGGCGATCCAGGCCCCGGTAAGGCCCAGCAGGCCACCGCCGCCGAGCATCGCCAGCAGGCTGGTGAATGATGGCCCCTCCAGCCGGTAGACGCTGTCGTAGAGACCGGACAGCTGGGCGATCGGCCCCTGCAGCAGCCACAGGGAGATACTGACCAGCAACCAGGCGATGAGGCCACCGAGCAGCCCGTACCAGAGGCCGTCATAGAGGAAAGGGCGGCGAATGAAGGCATTGGTGGCCCCCACCAGCTTGGTGATCTCGATCTCGGGGCGACGGTTCTGGATCTCCAGGCGGATGGTGTTGCCGACGATCAGCAGTACCGCCAGCGACAGCAGGGCCGCCAGCACCCACACCGCCCGCTCGATCGCCAGGGTGATCGCGTGCAGCCGCCGCACCCACTGCAGGTCGAGCTGGGCGAGTTCGACCTCCGGCCGGGCGCGCAGTTCCAGCAACAGCTGTTCGGCCTTGTCGGGGCTGCTGTAGGCGGGGGTCGGATTGACCAGCAGCACAGCGGGGAGGGGGTTTTCGTCAAGGATATCGAGCGCCTCGCCGAAGCCCGACAGCCGGCGGAATTCGTCGAGCGCCTGCGCCGGAGTGATCAGGCGCAGTTCGCCGACCCCGGGCAGAGTGTGCAGCCGCTGCGCCAGCCGTTCGGCCTCGTCATCCCGGATGTCGGGCCGCAGAAAAAGCGAGATGCTGACAGAGCCGTCCCAGGCGCCGGACAGGGCCTGCACGTGATTGACCAGGGTGTAGAGGCCGGCCGGCAACGCGATGGCGATGCCCAGTACCGCCGCGGTCATGGTGGTGCCCAGCGGCGAGCGGCTGAGCCGTCCCAGGCTCGCCAGCATCACCTGGGCATGACGCAGCAGCCAGGTCATGGGGTTGCGGTTGCGTGCGAAGGCGGGCCCGCGGCCCGAACGGCGACCCGTCATGCGGCGACCCCGGTGTCATTGGCCATGCGGCCCTGCCTGAGGGTGAGTATGCGCTTGTCGAGGGTGTTGATCAGGTCGACGTCGTGGGTGGCTATCAGCAGGGTGACGCCGACGTCGTTGAACTGCATGAACAGCTCCATGATCTCGCGCGACAGCTCCGGGTCCAGGTTGCCGGTGGGCTCATCGGCGAGGATCACCGGTGGCCGGGTGACCACCGCGCGGGCGATGCCGACCCGCTGCTGCTCACCGCCTGACAGCATCAGCGGGTACAGCTTCTCCTTCTTCAGCAGCCCGACCTTGTCCAGCGCCGCGCGCACCTTGCGCGAGATTTCCTGGTGACCGACGCCAGAGGCCACCAGCGGCAGGGCGATGTTGTCGAACACGGTGCGGTCGGCGAGCAGGCGGTGGTCCTGGAAGATCATGCCCACCTCGCGGCGGTGATAGGGGATATCGCGATCCTTCAGGCGGTTGAGGTTGCGCTCATTGACCCAGACCTGGCCGCGCGTGGCCCGCTCCAGCAGGCCGATGAGCTTCAGCAGGGTGCTCTTGCCGGCGCCCGAATGGCCGGTGAGGAAGGCCATCTCGCCGGAATCGAGGCGGAAACTGGTACCGGCGAGGCCCTCGTGGCCGCCGGGGTAGCGCTTGCTGACGTTGTCGAACTGGATCACGCTGGCTGGTTGCCCCGTTTTATTTCTGGTGGACCGCGGATGGCGGTCTATTCCTCGAAAAGTGCCCTGACGAACTCGTCGGCATCGAAGACCCGCAGGTCCTCGATGCCCTCGCCGACGCCGATGAAGCGGATCGGCAGTTTCAGCTTGTCGGCGATGGCGAAGATGATACCGCCCTTGGCGGTGCCGTCGAGCTTGGTGAGCGTGATCCCGGTCAAGGGAATGGCCTGATTGAACTGCTGTGCCTGGTTGATGGCATTCTGGCCGGTGCCCGCGTCCACCACCAGCATCACTTCGTGGGGTGCCTCGGGGTCGATCTTCTTCATCACCCGGGCGATCTTGGCCAGTTCATCCATCAGGTTGGTCTTGGTGTGCAGTCGTCCGGCCGTGTCGGCGATCAGCACGTCGGCACCGCGGGCGGTGGCGGCCTGCAGGGCGTCGAAGATCACCGAGGCGGAGTCGGCACCGCTGTGCTGGGCGATCACCGGGATGCCGTTGCGCTCGCCCCAGGTCTGCAGCTGTTCCACCGCGGCGGCGCGGAAGGTGTCGCCGGCGGCCAGCATCACGCTCTGCCCCTCGTCCTGCAGCCGCTTGGCGAGCTTGCCGATGGTGGTGGTCTTGCCGGCGCCGTTGATTCCCACCATGAGGATTACCTGGGGATGGCCGGGGCTGGGCTGGCGCACCGGCCGGTCCACCTGGTGGAGGACCGCGGCGAGCTGTTCGCGCAGGATGCGGGTCAACGTCTGCGGGTCCGACAGTTCCTTCCGCTTCACCCGTGCTGTGAGGTCGTCGATGATGCGCGCAGTGGTCTCAACGCCCACGTCGGCGGTCAGCAGCAGGGTCTCCAGCTCCTCCAGCAGTTCCTCGTCGATCTGTTTGCGGCCGAGCACCAGATTGGCGAGTCCATCGCCAAGGTTGTGGCGGGTGCGCGCCAGCCCGGACTTGAGTCGCTGGAAGAAACCCGGCGACTTCTCCTGCTGTTCCTGTTCCTCGGTGTGAGCTTTTTTTCTGCCGAAACCAAACATGTGTCGTCTGCTGCCTGTGGATGGGAACCCTGTCGGGCTTTCCCGGTCAACTCTGCCGTCACCTTGGACAAGGCGGGCGGGCTTTGGAAGAATCGTGTCCCTGGCGGGCCGATCCACGCCCCGCATCCTACCATTATTTCCCGGCGGTCCTGCGGATTGGAGTCAGGCATACCATGTTCGATTTGAAATTGGCCGGCGGGCTGTTGCTCGCCCTGTCACTGGGCGGCTGTGCCGCCCTCGAAACCGGCCCGGCACAGACCGTGCCGGTCGCCGCCAGCGAGGCCGGCGTCACCGAGTACATGCTCGACAACGGCATGAAGGTGCTGGTCAAGCCCGACCATCGGGCCCCGGTGGTGGTGTCCCAGGTCTGGTACAAGGTGGGGTCGAGCTACGAGTACCCCGGCATCACCGGCCTGTCCCATGTGCTCGAACACATGATGTTCAAGGGCACGAAGACGGTGGGGCCGGGCGAGTTCTCGCGCATCATCGCCGCCAAGGGGGGCAGTGAGAACGCCTTCACCGGGCGCGATTACACCGCTTATTTCGAGACCCTCTCGAAGCAGCACCTGGAGACCGCGCTGCGCCTCGAGGCCGATCGCATGCACAACCTGGTGCTGGACCCGGCCGAGTTCGCCAAGGAGCTCGAGGTGGTCAAGGAGGAGCGACGGCTGCGCACCGAGGACAAGCCCACCGGGCTGACCTACGAGAACTTCAACGCCGCTGCCTGGCGTGCCTCGCCCTACCACAACCCCGTCATCGGCTGGATGAGCGACCTCGACCACATGACGGTGGATGACCTGGCCGCCTGGTACCAGCGCTGGTATGCCCCCAACAACGCCACCCTGGTGGTGGTCGGCGACGTCACCCCCGAAGCCGTGGTGCAACTGGCCCGGCGCCACTTCGGTCCCATCGCGCCCTTTGACGATCTCGAGCTCAAGACCCCGGTCGAGCCGGTGCAGCACGGGATCAGCCGGGTCGAGGTGCGGGTTCCCGCACGTCAGTCCTATCTGATGATGGGTTACAAGACACCGATCGTCGGCAGCGGCGTCGGTGGCAACGGGACGGAGGACTGGGAGCCCTACGCGCTGTACGTGCTGTCAGCGATCCTCGATGGCGGCAGCAGCGCCCGCTTCAGCCGCGAGCTGGAACGTGACCGTGCCATCGCCGCCGCGGCGGATGCCGACTACTCGCCCTACAGCCGCTTGCCCGACATGCTGACCCTCGACGGGATCCCCACCGATGCGCACAGCACGCGCGAACTCGAACAGGCGCTGCTGGAACAAGTGGAGCGATTGAAAAGCGAGCCGGTGAGCCGGGCCGAACTCGATCGCATCGTCACCCAGCTGGTGGCGGGCAAGGTCTTCGAGCGGGACTCCATGTTCTACCAGGCGATGCAGCTGGGCATGCTGGAGACCGTCGGCCTCGACTGGCGGCTCAGCGAACAGGAGCTGGCATCGGTGCGCGCGGTCACCCCGGCCCAGGTGCAGGCGGTGGCGCGCAAGTACCTGACCCGTGACAACCTCACGGTGGGTGAGCTGGTGCCGCTGCCGATCGAATCCCCCACTGCCACCCCACGTCCTGCTCAGGGAGACCAAACCGGTGATTGATATGCGTCTGCTGTTCGTTCTGCTGATCGGCCTCGCCACAACTGCCCAGGCTGCGCCCGAGGTCCAGTCCTGGCGTACCCAGGGCGGGGCCAAGGTGATGTATGTCCAGGCCCCCACGCTGCCGATGGTGGACGTGCGGGTGGTCTTCGATGCCGGCTCCGCCCGCGACGGCGATCAGCCGGGGCTGGCGCTGTTCACCAACGCGGTAATGGTCGACAGCGCTGCCGGTCTCGATGCCGATGCCCTGGCCGAGCGGCTGGAGAGCCACGGCATCGAACTCGGCAACGGTGCCCTGCGGGACATGGCCTGGTTCACCGTGCGCAGCCTCAGTGAGCCCGACACCCTGGATGTGGCCATCGACAGTCTGGCCGGCATCCTCGCCGAGCCGACCTTCGCTGCCAGGGACATCGAGCGTAACCGCCAGCAACTGCTCATCGGGCTGCGTCAGAAGCAGCAGTCTCCGGCCAGCATCGCCGGACGGGCCTTCATGAGCCGGCTCTATGGTGATCATCCCTACGGCCATGACCCGAGTGGCGAGCCTGCGTCGATCCGTGCCTTCCGGCGTGCCGATCTGCAGGCCTTCCACCGCCGCTACTATGTCGCCGCCAATGCGGTGATCGCCATCGTCGGTGACCTCGACCGCAAGGCCGCGCAGGCACTGGCCGAGCGTCTGACCGCACGCCTGCCGGAGGGCCGGCATGCGCCGGAGCTGCCCACCCCGGTGGCCGCGAACAGCGGTATCGAGCGCCTGCGTTTCCCCTCCACCCAGACCCATCTCTACCTCGGCCAGATCGGCATGGCGCGTCACGATCCCGACTACTTTGCATTGTACGTGGGCAACCATGTCTTCGGCGGTGGCAGTCTGGTCTCGCTGCTGGGCGAGGAGGTGCGCAACAAGCGTGGGCTGTCCTACAGCGTCTACAGTTATTTCTCGCCGATGCGGGTCGCCGGCCCCTTCCTGATGGTGGCCCAGACCAAGAACGCTCAGGCGGACGAGACGATCGCGGTGATGCGTGAAACCCTGGCTCGCTTCATCAGCGAAGGACCGGCGCGCGATGATTTCGACAAGGCCAAGCAGAACCTGGTGGGCGGGTTCCCGCTGAAGGTCTCGAGCAACAAGCAGATCGTCGAGTACATCGCCATGATGGGCTTCTACGACTATCCGCTGGACTGGCTCGACACCCTCACCGACAAGCTCGAGGCGGTCACCCTGGAACAGGTGCGTGACGCCTTCCGGCGTCGCGTCGACCCACAGGCCCTGACCGGCGTGGTGGTGGGTGGCGCAGCGGAATGAGTCGCGGCCACGCCAACCGGGTGCGCATCATCGGTGGCGAGCACAAGGGGCGCCGGCTCGACTTTGCCACGGTGAAGGGGCTGCGTCCGACTGCCGACCGGGTACGCGAGACCCTGTTCAACTGGCTGCAGTCCGAGCTGGCGGGCAGCCGCTGCCTGGACCTGTTCGCCGGCAGCGGCGCGCTGGGGCTGGAAGCCCTGTCGCGCGGCGCCGGTTTCGTCTTGCTGTGCGATCAGGCCCGGGTGGTGGTCGAACGCTTGCGCGCCAATCTCGAGACGCTGGATACCGGCAAACGTGGAGAGGTACTGCTCCGTGATGCCCGCAAGCTGCTTGCCAGCGCACCGGAGCAGTCCTTCGACATCGTCTTTCTCGATCCACCCTTCGCCGCCGGTCTGCTGGGCGGGACGGCCCACGCCCTGGAGGGCCACAGCTGGCTCTCGGACGAGGCCTGGATCTACCTGGAGCAGGATGCCTCCCATCCCTGGCCCGAGCTGCCAGCCAATTGGCAATTGCACCGCGAGGGCCGGGCCGGGCAGGCCGCCTTCCGCCTGATGCGGCGACACAGGTCGTCGAATGCGGCGGCCCGAGCAGTGACCACCGATTGATGCCAGGCAAAACCCTGCACCATGCTGGTGCTTATTATTAGCCACGGCTGATATAATTTCCCGCCATTGAACCGAGACGGGAACGGCTGATGCAGACCGCGGTCTATCCGGGTACCTTCGACCCCATCACCAACGGCCACAGTGATCTGGTGGACCGCGCTGCCAGACTGTGTGACCGGGTGATCGTTGCGATCGCACACGATTCGTCCAAGGCACCGGCCTTTCCGGTTGAGCAACGTGTGGCCTTGGCATCGGCGGTGTTTGCGGATTGCCCCAATGTGCAGGTGACGGCCTTCGAGGGCCTGCTGATGGACTTCGCCCGCGAGCAGGGTGCGCATGTCGTCATCCGCGGGCTGCGGGCGGTATCCGATTTCGAATACGAGTTCCAGCTGGCGAGCATGAACCGCCGCCTGGCGCCGGAGGTGGAGACCATCTTTCTCACCCCGGCCGAGCAATACAGCTTCATTTCCTCCTCCCTGGTGCGGGAAATTGCGCGTCTGGGGGGCGATGTGTCAGAGTTTGTTCATCCCTTGGTTCAGCAGGCGCTGCAAGCGAAATACGCCTGATGTCGACATGACAACTGCAGCGATTTTTTACCTTTATCGAATACGAAGTTTGGAGTGGTCCGATGGCCCTGATGATTACCGATGAATGCATCAACTGCGATGTGTGTGAACCCGAATGCCCCAATGGTGCGATCTATCAGGGCGACGAGATCTACGAGATCGATCCGGCACTGTGCACCGAGTGTGTCGGCCACTACGAGACCTCCCAATGCGTCGAGGTGTGCCCTGTGGACTGCATCATCGTCGATCCCAATCACGAAGAGACCAAGGAAGAGCTGCAGGCCAAGTATGAAAAGATCACCGCCGCTGGTTGATGCGGCGGATGCCTGACAGAGGCCGTGCGTGGTGAGACTGCGCACGGCTTTTTTAATGCGCGACTTTCATGCGCGGTTTCCCGCGCAGTAAACCGACGAGAACCCGGAGGCCCGCCATGCTTCGTCAGCTGATCACCGTCACTCTCCTGCTGGCCGGTCTGCAGACGTGGGCCGGGGCCGCACCCGGCAAGGCTGCCATCGCCTCGGCCCACCCGCTGGCCACCGCGGCGGGTTTCGAGGTGCTCGAGACCGGCGGCAATGCCTTCGATGCCGCGGTGGCGGTGAGCGCCGCGCTGGCGGTGGTCGAGCCCTCTGGCTCGGGGCTGGGTGGGGGTGGTTTCTGGCTGCTGCACCGCGCCAGAGACGGCCGCCAGGTGATGCTCGACGGGCGTGAGCGCGCACCGCTGGCAGCCCATCGTGACCTCTATCTCGACGACACGGGAAAGGTGATCCCCGGCGCCAGCATCGAGGGTGGGCTGGCTGCGGCCATCCCCGGTGAGCCGGCGGCATTGGCCCATCTGGCCGAACGCTATGGACGGCTGCCACTGTCCCGTTCGCTGGCCCCGGCCATCCGCCTCGCCCGCGAGGGCTTCGCAGTGGACGGGGAGTACCGCAAGTGGGCGGGCTTCCGGCTGCAGGCCATGGCCGCATCGCCCACCGTGGCGCAGCAGTTCCTGCTGGACGGGGAGCTTCCTCCCGTCGGTCATGTCATCCGCCAGCCCGCGTTGGCCCATACACTGGAACAGATCGCTCGCCACGGCGCGGCCGGTTTCTACCAGGGCGAGATCGCCCGGCGCCTTGTGGATGGCGTGCGTGCCGCCGGCGGTATCTGGACCTTGCAGGACCTGGCCGACTACCGGGTGATCGAGCGCGAACCCATCAGCGGTGAATACCGTGGCTGGCGCATCGTCAGCGCTGCGCCGCCCTCCTCGGGCGGGATCGCACTGGTGGAGATGCTGAACATGCTCGCGGCCCTGCCGGCGGATGACACCGCACCGGAGACGACCGCAGAGGAGGCCGGCGCGCAGCGCCTGCACCGGCTGATCGAGGTGATGCGCCGTGCCTACCGTGACCGCGCCCGCTACCTCGGCGACACGGATTTCGTCACGGTGCCGGTGGAGCGTCTGCTTTCAAAGGATTATGCGCGGCGCCTTGTGGCGGACATCCGGCCCGATCGCGCCACCCCGAGCCGCACGCTCCCGGCGGTGGGGAGTGCGCAGAGCGACACCGGTGTGGCCGACCCCTACGGGGCCGATGCACCACCTGCGGCCCGATCCGGCCAGGGCCGGCGCGAGGGCATGAACACCACCCACTTCTCCATCCTCGACCGCGACGGCAACCGGGTGGCGGCGACCCTGAGCATCAACTACCCCTTCGGCGCCCTCTACATCCCGCCGGGTACCGGTGTGTTGCTCAACGACGAGATGGACGACTTCTCCGCCAAGCCGGGCGTGCCCAACGCCTACGGCCTGGTGGGGGCACAGGCCAATGCCATCGCCCCGGGCAAGCGACCGCTCTCCAGCATGTCGCCCACCTTCGTCGAGGGCCCGCACGGCGTCGCCATCCTCGGCACCCCCGGCGGCTCGCGCATCATCACCATGGTGCTGCAGGCCATGCTGCAACTGTTCGACGGCGAGACCGACCCTGCGGTCTGGGTCGCCCGGCCGCGTCTGCACCACCAGTACCTGCCCGATGTGGTGCAGTACGAACCCGGTGCCATCGCCCCGCTGGCCGAGCTGCTCCTCATGGACATGGGTTATGAGCTGAAGGAACTGGAGGGCCGCTTCGGCAACCTGCAGGCGATCTATTGGGACAAGACGCAGGGCACCGTGCGCGCCGCCAGCGACCCCCGCGGCGGCGGCTCGGCCGTGGTCCGCTAGGGCGGAATGTCAACGGCGACCTGGGCGCCGCACTGTAGTAGATTCCCCGCTTTGTCCGTCGCCGTTCCCGGAGAAGCCAGCCATGCCAGCCCCCATCCAGCAACGCATCGCCGATGAACTCGGTGTCCGTCCCGCCCAGGTGGCGGCCGCCATCGAACTGCTCGACGGCGGCGCCACCGTGCCCTTCGTCGCCCGCTATCGCAAGGAGGCCACCGGCGGCCTGGACGATGCCCAGTTGCGCCAGCTCGAGGAGCGTCTCGGCTACCTGCGCGAGCTGGATGATCGGCGCGCCACCATCCTCAAGAGCATCGAGGAGCAGGACAAGCTCACACCCGCGCTGCAGCAGGCGATCCTCGACGCCGAGACCAAGACCCGGCTGGAGGACATCTACCTGCCCTACAAGCCGAAGCGCCGCACCAAGGCGCAGATCGCACGCGAGGCCGGTCTGGAGCCACTGGCCCTGGGATTGTGGCAAGACCCGGGCCGGGAGCCGGCGCAGGCCGCAGCCGATTATGTGGATGCCGGCAAGGGCGTGGCCGACGTGAAGGCGGCGCTGGAGGGTGCGCGCCAGATCCTCATGGAGACCTTCGCCGAGGACGCTGCCCTCACCGGCCAGCTGCGTGACTGGCTGTGGGCAAATGCCCGGTTGAAGTCGACCCTGGTCGAGGGCAAGGCGCAGGAGGGTGCCAAGTTCGCCGACTATTTCGAGTTTGCCGAGGCGCTGAACAAGATCCCGTCGCACCGTGCGCTGGCCCTGTTCCGCGGCCGCAACGAGGGGGTGCTGTATCTCGACCTGGACCTGGGTGAGGCCGAACCGGGCGCGGTGAGTGTCCCCGAGGTCATGCTGGCGCAGCACTTTGCCATCGAGGACCGGGGTCGTCCGGCCGATGCCTGGCTGCGTGAGACCGTGCGCTACACCTGGCGGGTGAAGCTGCTGACCCGGCTCGACCTGGAACTGAAGACCCGGCTGCGCGAGGCAGCGGAGGAGGAGGCGATCCAGGTCTTCGCGCGCAATCTGCACGACCTGCTGCTGGCGGCCCCCGCCGGCCCCCGCGCCACCCTGGGTCTGGACCCGGGGCTGCGTACCGGCGTCAAGGTGGCGGTGGTGGACGCCACCGGCAAGGTGGTGGCCACCGACACCATCTATCCCCATGCGCCGAAGAAACAATGGGACCAAAGCATTGCCACGCTGGCGAACATCGCCCGCGTACATCGCGTCGACCTGATCGCCATCGGCAACGGCACCGCCTCGCGCGAGACCGACAGGCTGGCGGCCGAGCTGATCAGGAAGCACAGCGAGTTGCGCCTGACCAAGATCATGGTCAGCGAGGCCGGTGCCTCGGTCTATTCCGCCTCCGAACTGGCCAGCCGCGAGCTGCCCGAGCTGGACGTGTCGCTGCGCGGCGCGGTGTCCATTGCGCGGCGCCTACAGGACCCGCTGGCCGAGCTGGTGAAGATCGACCCCAAGTCCATCGGGGTCGGCCAGTACCAGCACGATGTCAGCCAGGTGCGCCTGGCACGGGGTCTGGAAAACGTGGTGGAGGACTGCGTCAACGCGGTGGGCGTGGACCTCAACACCGCCTCGCCGGCGCTTTTGGCGCGGGTCTCGGGGCTGTCCGCCACGCTGGCGGAGAATATCGTCGACTACCGCAATGCCAACGGCGCCTTTGCCGAGCGCAAGGCGCTGCTGAAGGTGTCGCGTCTCGGTGAGAAGACCTTCGAGCAGGCGGCGGGTTTTCTGCGCATCGTCGGTGGCGCCAACCCACTCGATGCCTCGGCAGTGCACCCGGAGGCCTATCCGCTGGTGCAGCGCATCCTCGCCGCCAACGACCGGGCCATCGACCAGGTAGTGGGTGACGCAGGCTTTCTGCATCGGATCAAGCCGGAGCAGTTCACCGACGAGCGCTTCGGTCTGCCCACGGTGCGCGACATCCTCGCCGAGCTGGAAAAGCCCGGCCGTGACCCGCGACCGGAGTTCGTAACCGCCGTGTTCCAGGAAGGGGTGGAGGAGCTGAAAGATCTCAGGCCCGGCATGGTGCTGGAGGGCGTGGTCACCAACATCACCAACTTTGGTGCCTTCGTCGACGTGGGCGTGCACCAGGACGGGCTGGTGCACATCTCGGCGATGAGCGACAAGTTCGTCAAGGACCCGCACCAGGTGGCGAAGGCCGGCGACGTGGTGCGGGTCAAGGTGATGGAGGTCGATCTGCCGCGCAGGCGGGTGGCGCTGTCCATGCGCCTGTCGGACGAACCTGAAGAAAGGATGGCGCGCGCCGATAGATCTCCTGACCGCCCAGGCAAGGGAAAGAAAAAGAAACCAGGCGTGCAGCGTGAACCGGCTGCCGGCGCGCTGGCCGCGGCCTTCGCCAAGGCGCGGGAAGGTCGCTGAAAGGGATAGGGATCGGCCTTCCGGATGTGCGCCGGACAATGCGAGGGTATTGATCCAGCGCAACTTCCCGAGCCCTTTTGCGGGGATTTTTCCATATAGTCAGAAGAGGTTCAGGGAAGATGCCATGACGAATCACGCGCAGACGTGACAACAGCCGGTATCGGCCGAAGGTCTTTCCTTGATGCAACGCCTGAAGAAACTGCCCTTTCTGATCTATCTGCTGGTCACGCTCAGCGTGCTGGGGTTGTTCGCGCTCGGCGTTTCGCTGGCGCGGCAGGTCGAAGACACCTCGCAACTGTGGCAGCGCTACCATGGTCGCGCGGTACAGATGGATGAGACCCTGCACCAGATCGTGCGCAATTTCGGCTACGGTGGTTTCATCCATGACTTCAAGAACTACGTCCTGCGGCAGGATGAATCGCTGCCACCCAAGCTTGCCGGCCATCTCGCGGCCACACGCCTGGCCATGGCCCGGTTCCGGCAGCTGTCGGACGACCCCATGGCGCTCGATGCCCTGGCCACCCTCGAAGCCGTTGTCGATGAGTACGCCGGCAAGCTCGACCTGGCGCGACAGCTGGTCGCCCAGGGCATGTCGCCCCGGCAGATCGATCGTCGGGTGAAGGTCGATGACGACCCGGCCCTGCAGGCCATCGCCCGGCTGCAGGAACGGATCGAGGCCCAGGCCGGTGTGGCACAGCGCGAGGTCGACGCTGCCCTGCATGACGTGGTGGTGAAGACGCGATATTCCGCCTTGCTGTTCATCCCCTTCCTGCTGCTGGCCATGCTGCTGGTATGGGACCGGCGTGAACTGTCCCGGGCCCGGGAGCGATCCGAGCTCAGCCAGCGCTACCTGTCGGAACTGCTCGAGGCCATGCCCGATGCCCTGCTGATCGTCGACGAGTCCGGCCGTATCGTCCGTGTCAACCTGCAGGCCGAGCACCTGCTCGGCTATAGGCGTGCGCAACTGGTGGGGATGACGGCGGAGGATCTGCTGCCCGAGGACCTGCGCGCAGGTCATGTCGGCATGCGCGAACAGCACTTCGCCTCGGGACAGGGGCGGCCGATGACCAGTATGCGCGGGTTCCGGGTGCGCTGTGCCGATGGCAGTGAAGTGCCAGTCAGTATCAGCCTGAGCTACTCGTTGCAGGACAGCGGCCGGGTGGCCCTGGTGAGCCTGCGTGACATCAGCCAGCAGCGGCAGATGGAGACGGCACTGCAGCGCGAACACGAGGCCCTGCAGATGGCCCAGTCGCTCACCCATCTGGGCAGCTGGGACTGGGACCTGTCGAGTGGTCGGCAGACCTGGTCGGATGAGATGTTCCGGTTGCTCGACCTCGAGCCCCGCAGCGTGCAGCCGGGTCCCCGCTTGTTCCTGCGCCATGTCCATCCCGCGGATCGGCGCCGTTTCATCCAGGCCTTGCGCCAGGTGATCCGTGATGGGGGCAGGGGTGAGCTCGAATACCGCATCGTGCGGGCCGACGGCGGCGATCTCTACGTGCATGGCTTTGCCCGTCTCGTCAATGATGACGGCGGGAACGGCAGGCACCTGCTCGGCACGGTACAGGACATCACCGAACGCAAGCAGCGGGAACGGGAACTGCAACTGGATCAGGCCATCATCGACCAGGTCTCGCAGCCGATCCTGATCACTGATCAGGACAGCAACATCGTCGACGCCAACGATGCCTTCTGCGAGATGACCGGCTACCAGTGGGGCGAGCTGCGGGGTAAGACCCCGGCGCTGCTCAAATCGGGTCTGCACGACCAGGAATACTATCGCCGCATGTGGGACAACCTGATGTCAGAGGGGCGCTGGCAGAGTGAGGTCTGGCTGCGCACCAAGTCCGGCGAGATTCTGCCACGGCTGATGTCCGTTACCCGCGTCTGTGACGACGACCAGGATACTTGTCGTTATGTGGGCATCTATGCGGATATCACGGCGTTGAAGGAAAACCAGGCCCGGTTGGAGAACCTCGCCCATTTCGACGTGCTGACCGGCGTGGCCAACCGCATCCTCTTCCAGGATCGCCTGCGAGCGGGCATGGCGCGGGCACGTCGCAGCGGCAAGCTGTTGGCGCTGCTGTATCTCGATCTTGATGGTTTCAAGGCGGTGAATGACCGTTTCGGCCATCAGCGGGGCGACGAACTGCTGGTCGATATCGCCGCACGGCTCAGCCAGTCGGTCCGCGAGGACGACACGGTGGCCCGGCTCGGGGGTGACGAGTTCGCCATTATCCTCAATGAGGTGGATGACCGTGCCGAGGTGGAGGAACTGGCCGGCCGGCTGCTGAGACAGGTGACCGTCACGGTAACGGAAGATGGTCAGCAGGAGCAGGTGAGCGGCAGCCTGGGCATCGCGATCTATCCGCAGGATGCCGACGACCCGGAAGGATTGCTGGCGGTGGCCGACCGGGCCATGTATCAGGCCAAGCAATCGGGCAGGAACCGCTATGTGATCCACGGTGCCGCATGAGGGGCCCTGTAGCCGGCAGCTGGCGGGATCAGCGCTGGCATCGCCCGCAGTAGACGGTGCTGCGCTGGCCGATGCGGGTCTCCTTCAATGGCCTGCCACACGCTACACAGGGCGCACCGCCGCGGCCGTAGACCTGTAGCTGCTGGGCGAAATAACCGGGTTTACCGTCTTCGCGCTGGAAGTCGCGCAGCGTGGTGCCGCCCTGCTCGATGGCGGCGGCCAGCACCTGTTTTACCGCTGCGACCAGCCTTTCACAGCGTGCCAGGGAGATACGGTTGCAGGTACGTTGCGGATGGATGCCGGCCATGAACAGTGATTCATTGGCGTAGATGTTGCCCACCCCGACCACCACCTTGCTGTCCATCAACAGTGACTTGATGGCGACCCGGCGCTTGCTGGCATATTGGTGGAGATAATCGGCGCTGAAGGCGTCCGACAGGGGCTCGGGGCCGAGGTGGGCGATCAGTTTGTGCTCGCGCGGGTCGTCCCGGGTCCACAGCACCGCGCCGAAGCGCCGCGGGTCACGCAGGCGCAGACAGTGGTCGGCAAGACACAGGTCGATGTGGTCGTGGGGCTGCGGCGGGGTCTCGGCGGGGAGCACCCGCAGGCTGCCCGACATGCCCAGGTGGATGATCAGTGTGCCGCTGGCGAAGCGGATCAGCAGGTATTTTCCACGGCGCTCCACCCCCTGAACCCGCTGGCCGCGCAGGGTGCGATCGAGCCCCACCGGCACCGGCCAGCGCAGCCGGCGCTCGCGCACCACCACGCCCTTGACGGTGCGGCCCTCGAGATGGGGGGCGATGCCGCGGCGGGTGGTCTCGACTTCGGGTAGTTCCGGCATGGGTGTTCGCGGGCCAGGTGACAGCAGAAGGCCGAAAAATTAGCAGCTATCCGACCGCGGCGCACCCCGGCCCGTGCAAGACCCCGGGCACGCCAGGGTCGGTTGGCGCGCCGCTCGTGTTTTAATAAGACCCCATGAGTTCACCAGCCAACGCCATCACCGTCGCCATCACCGGTGCCTCGGGCACCGCCTACGCCTTGCGGCTGATCGAGCAGTTGCTGGCGGCAGGGCGCGACGTCTGGCTGCTCTATTCCCAGGCCGCCCAGGTGGTGCTGAAGATGGAGGATGGCATCGAGCTGTCCGCTCGCCCCGCAGAGGCCGAGCAGCAGCTGTCGGCCCGCTTCGGTGCCGCAGCGGGGCAGCTGCGGGTGTTCGGACGCCAGCAATGGACCGCGCCGGTGGCCAGTGGCTCCAACCCTCCCGAGGCGATGGTGGTGGTGCCGTGCACCACCGGCACCCTGGGCTCCATCGCCAACGGCATCTGCGACGATCTCATCGACCGCGCCGCCGATGTCATGCTCAAGGAGCGGCGCAAGCTGATCCTGGTGGTGCGCGAGACCCCCTTCTCCAGCATCCACCTGGAGAACATGAGCCGGCTCGATCGCGCCGGTGCCATCATCATGCCGGCCAATCCCGGTTTTTATCAGCAACCCCGCTCGGTGGCCGATCTGGTGGATTTCATGGTTGCGCGCATCCTCGACCAGCTCGGTGTGCCCAACCAGCTGCTGCCGCGCTGGGGCGGTGACTGACATGGGTGCGGTGCAATCCCGGCAGGTGCCGCTGTTCCCGCTGCATCTGGTGCTGTTCCCCGGTGGGCCGCTGCCGCTGCGCATCTTCGAGCCGCGCTACCTCTCCATGGTCAGCGATTGCCTGCGCAACGACAGCCCCTTCGGTGTGGTGCTGATCACCCAGGGTGGTGAGACCGGCGAGGCGGCGCGTTGCCACGACGTGGGCACCCTGGCACGCATCACCGACTGGGACCGTGGCGAGGATGGTCTGCTGAGCATCACCGCCATCGGCCAGCAACGCTTTCGCGTGCTCGAGAAGACGGTGCGTGCGGATCAGCTGACCACGGCCACCATCGAACTGCTGTCTGAATCTCCGCCGCAGCCATTGCCGGCAAAGTATCGCGAGCAGGCGGCCTGGCTGAGCGGGGTGCTACCGACCCTCGAACCCTACCGGGACCTGCCGCAGCAGCCTGACGATGCCGACTGGGTGGCCTTCCGCCTGGCGGAACTGCTGCTCAAGCCGAGCCAGCGCCAGGTGCTGCTCGAGCAGTCCGATCCGTTGCAGCGGCTGGCGCAGGTGGCGCGCCAGCTCGAGGCACTGCACGCCGTCCCGTCCTGAGGACGACAGGTCATCATGCGCGAGTCGGTGGTCTTCATACATGGTGTCTGGATGACCGGGCTGGAACTGACGCCGCTGCGCCGTCGCGTCGCCGCCTGCGGCTACCAGACCGTGCAGTTCCACTATCCCTCGCTGCGCCATTCGCCACGGGAAAACGCACTGGCGCTGGCAAGGTTCCTCGACGCACTGGACGCGGACATCGTCCACCTGGTGGCCCACAGCCTGGGCGGGATCGTGCTCTGCCACCTGTTTGCACAGCAGTACCCGGCCCGCCCGGGGCGGGTGCTGATGCTGGGCTCGCCGCTGCGTGGCTCGGTGGTGGCGCAGCGTGTGTGGCGCCATCGCTGGTCACGCTGGCTGCTGGGACGTTCCTGCGAGCAGGGACTGCTGGGCGACGCGCCACGCTGCCCCCCGGGGCGCGAGCTGGGGATGATCGCAGGCAACCGTGGCATCGGTATCGGCAAGCTGCTGGCGGGCAGGCAGCTGCCGCGTCCCCATGACGGCACCGTGGCGGTGTCAGAGACCGAGGACCCGGCGATCACGGATCACCTGGTTGTACCCTACAGCCACTTTTCGATGCTGTTCGCCCGGCCGGTGGCGCAGGCGGTCTGCACATACCTGGCGACGGGGCGATTCACTCCCGGCTGATGGTGGACCCGGCTGGCTGGCGCAGCAGCAGCCGGCCATCGACCCGGCGCAGCCACAGCGGGGCGTCCACCAGTTCCTCCCACAGCCGGCGCACCGCCTCTTCACTATTGCGGGCCACGGCGTAACTGAACAGCGTCCACAGCCGGTACTGGCGGGCCTGCCAGTGCACCGAGCCAAGCCATAGCGGAACGCCATCGCTGAGCCGGCCCGCCGGCCAGATTCGCAGCACCTCCCGTTGTGTGCCCTGATTGCGAACCAGGATCAGGTGCTCGAAGCGGTTGCCATGCAGGCGCGGCAACACCGGCAGTTCGCTCAGCGGCGCCTCGGGAGACAGCCAGCGGGTCACCTCCGCCACGCCAGGCCGGCTGGCGGTCTGCCAGCCGCGCGCCTTTAACAGGGACTGCAGTCGCGCCAGCTCACCGCCGTACTGGAGATTCAGGGTCTCGGCGTTGCCGGCCAGTCCCTGGCGTCGTGCCGGCAGGTCTTGCCAGCCCGAGCGCCACCACTGGTGCGTGTCCATGGCCAGTTCGCCGGTTTCGGGCGGTCCCTCGAGCGCATGCCAGAGACGGTTCAGCGTCTGGCCGCCGCCGAGCATGATGGGCAGTCCCAGCAGCACCAGCAGCAGTCCCCAGGCGATGCCCCGTCCCAGGCGTCGGCCGATCCAGCGCAGGCTGCGTTCCAGCAGCCAGACACTGCCGAGCAGACCCAGCAGCAGGATCACCAGGCGCAGCGCCACCGCCGAGGCGGCCTCCAGTGAGGCGCCCAGCGCCATTCCCGGCAGCAGATAGGCCGGCGCCCACAGCAGGGCGGAGCCGACGTTGGCGGCGAGGAAATGGCTGGGTTTCATCTCCAGCATGCCGGCGACAAAGGGGATGGTGGCACGCACCGGGCCGAAAAAGCGGCCGATCACCACGCTCACGCCGCCATTGCGATGGAAAAACGCGATGCCTTTATGCAGCATCTGCGGGTGGCGCGAGAAGGGCCAGAGATGCTGCAGTTGCTGGTGATAATGACGGCCCAGCCAGAAGCTGAGGCCATCGCCGGCCACCGCGCCGGCCACCGCCCAGGCGCACATGGTCCAGAAGTCCAGCGCGCCGACGGCGATCAGCGCGCCGACCCCGAACAGGATCACCACGCCGGGTACCAGGATGCCGATGATCGCCACCGACTCGGCAAAGGCAATCAGGCAGACCACCGCGCCGGCCCATACCGGATGGGCCTGCACCCACTGGAGTATCTGCTGCATCAGTTCATTCATTTGGCTGCCAGTTTAACCGCCAGGCCAACGCAGCGGCGCCGTAAAAAAAGAAAAGGCCAGGTCACCTCGTTTGCGCCGAGGTGACCTGGCCGGCCTTATGCCCTGCCTGTCAGGAGCGATCAGGCAATCTTTTTCTCTTCGTACATGTGCACATCCTGCTGCGGGTAGGGGATCGAGATGCCGGCCGCATCGAAGGCGAGCTTGATCCGCTCCAGCAGGTCACCGCGCACCGGCCAGTAGTCGCCCGAGGCGACCCAGGGGCGTACATTGAAGTTGACGCTGCTGTCGCCCAGTTCGCCCAGTGCGATGGCGGGTGCCGGGTCGGCGAGGATGCGGTTCTCCTGCACCATCAGGTCGGCAAGGATTTCCTTGGCCTTGGCGATGTCGTCGTCATAGCCGATGCCGATCACCAGGTCGATGCGACGGGTATCCTTGGCGGAATAGTTGACGATGGTGCCGCCGTAGATCTGACCGTTGGGGATGATGATCTGGCGGTTGTCGCCGGTCTTCATGGTGGTATTGAAGATCTGCACCTCCTCGACCACACCACTCTGTCCGGCGGCCTCGACGAAGTCACCCTTCTGGAAGGGGCGGAACATGATCAGCATGACGCCGGCGGCGAAGTTGGACAGCGAACTCTGCAGTGCCAGACCGACGGCCAGGCCGGCAGCACCGAGTATGGCCAGTGCCGAGGTGGTGTTGACGCCGAGCTGTTCCAGCGCGGCCAGCACGATCACCACCAGCAGCAGGGCATAGACGATGTTGCCGATGAAGGCGCTCAGCATCTCGTCAACGGAGCCCTTGGCCATGACCTTCTTCAGCACGCTGACCAGCTTCTTGGCGATCCAGCGGCCGATGATGAAGACCGCCAGGGCGGTGACGATTTTGATGCCCCAGGGAATCAGGTAGATGTCTATAAGGTGGTTGATGTCAAATCCTGCGATGTCCATTTCATTGATCCTCGTTGTTAGTTGGTTGGTAACGTGTTCAGAGATGTTTGCATGCCACATGTCCCAACAGCGAATTGCGTGCCAATTATCATGGGATGCGGGTTCGTATGTCATTGATCTTCGAAAAAGCTATGTGTAACAGGGTGTTGTGTGTCGTGTTTTGTTGGGGCATGGTGTTCAGGTGATTGATCGGGCCGCAGGCACGAGCAATTGCATGCTGCGCGAAATTTAAAAACTGTCGTCTGGTCACGACAGTTTTTCCTTGAACAGGCCAGGAAACCCCACGATGTCCGACCATGCCAAAGGCGCCCACATCCTTGTCGTCGACGATGACCCCGATCATCTGGCGCTGACGCAACGCTGGCTGCAACTCGCCGGCATGCAGGTGACGGCCGCTGCTGGCGGGCGTCAGGCACTGGCGGTGATGGAGCGGCGCCGCCCGGATCTGGTGGTCAGCGACCTGATGATGGAAGAACTCGATGGCATGCGCCTGTTGTCGGCCATCCACCAGCTGGATGCGGTGTTGCCGGTGATCCTGATCAGCGGCCAGGCAGAGGTGCGTGATGCCATCCAGGCGGCACACCTGGGGGTATCGGATTTCATCACCAAGCCCATTCGGGAGCCGGACCTGGTCGCTGCGGTGGAGCGCGCACTGCAGCGTGCCGGAGGCAAGCAGGGTGCGGCCGTCCAGGCCTTCGGTGAGGGGCTGGTCTACCGCTCCGCGGCCATGGTGGAGCTGGTGGAGCGGGCCCGTCTGGTGGCGATGGGCGATACCACGCTGCTGCTGAGCGGAGAGACCGGTACCGGCAAGGAGGAGCTGGCCAAGGCGATCCACAGGGCCAGCCCGCGTCGCCAGGGACCTTTTGTCAGCATCAACTGCAGTGCCATGCCGGAACACCTGCTTGAGTCCGAGTTGTTCGGCCATGAGAAGGGTGCGTTCACTGGCGCAAACAGCCGCCATGTCGGCCTGTTTCAGGCGGCGGACAAGGGCACCCTGTTCCTGGATGAGATCGGCGACATGCCCGCCAACCTGCAGGCCAAGCTGCTGAGGGTGCTGCAGGATTTCCAGGTGCGCCCGGTGGGTGCGCTGAAGGCGGTGCCTGTCGATGTGCGGATCATCTCCGCCACCCACCATGACCTGTTGTCCATGGTGTGCAGCCATGAATTCCGCGAAGACCTGTACTACCGGCTGAACGTGGTGCCGCTGCTGATACCCCCGCTGCGTGATCGCCGGGAAGACATCCCCTTGCTGATCGAGCATTTCCTCGCGTCCCTGGCGGGGACAAAGCCCTCGGCGCGACGGCGCTTCTCCCCCAAGGGGCAGGAGTACCTGCTGCAGGCCGCCCTGCCGGGCAACGTGCGGCAGCTGCGCAACCTGGTTGAACGCTGCGTGGTGCTGAGCACCTCCGAGGTGATCCCCGACCAGCTGGTCGTCGAGGCCCTGGCGGACCAGGTGGGTGAGGTGCAGTCGCTCGACGAGGCGAAGCATGCCTTCGAACACCGCTACCTGGTCGGTCTGTTGCGCACCACCAATGGCAATGTCAGTACTGCCGCGCGCATGGCCGGGCGTAATCGCACCGAATTCTACAAGCTGCTGGGGCGCCATGGTCTGGATGCGGCGAGCTTCCGGGCCGAGGCCGAGTCGGCCGGCCAGTGAGCGGGCAGCCTCACCGGATAAGGATCGCGGCCGGCATCGCTGACTTGGTGCCGGCCTTCCTTGAGAACCGCCGCCGGGAACTCGACGTGATTCGTGCTGCCGCGAAGGCCCGGGACCATCGACGCCTGTGGCAGCTGGCTCACAACCTCAAGGGTGTCGCGGGCAGCTATGGTTTTGATCACCTGTCAGCCATCGGTCTTGCCCTGGAGCAGGCCGCGCAGGCGTCGGACGATGCGGTGATCGATCAACAGCTGCAGCGGCTCGATCAACATCTCGCATCGATAGAGATCATCCCTCCCGAGGACACCGGCTCCCCCACCTGACCGGCGATCCTTCACTCCACTGATTTATCCCGGCCCACCACCAGCCTGTGCGCACGAGTGCGCGTGCGCCGCATCACCCTTTCCTTTCATCCACCCAGACGCCCATACAGGCCGGTGATCCTCATTGCATTCGACCTGGGTTCGAAAACTTGGCACTGCCCTTGCTGATAGTTGGTCGACTCACGGTTTTCAGGTGCGGTCAGTCGTCGGTCAGATGTTCCGGGTAATGCGCTTAGTTGTTGAAAACAAAGTGAAATACCAAGCGTCTGATTGATTGGTCGTGACAGATGGCGAGGGTGATTCGAGCAGGGGCTGTCGGGCTGAGCAGACAGGGTGGCTGAGTTACGGGTTCGGAAAGACGTTCATAAAATTTGGAGAGGATCCGATGAACAAAAGAATAGTATTTGGATTGTTGGCGAGCGCCGCGATCATTGGTCTGTCGGGCTGTAGCGGTATGCAGTCACGTGATGATCTGGAAATGCGCTTGAAGGAAACGGAGCGGGAGAACGCAAGTCTGAAGCAATCGCTGCAAGGCCTCAGGGGTGAGATGTCCACCCGTGATGCACAGTCTGCGGGTGAGGGTGATGCGGGGAACAACCTGTTGCCGCCGAAGGCACAGCCCGGCGAGTGTTATGCCCGGGTATTCGCGCCTGCACAATATAAGGATATCGAGAAAACCGTCCTGGTGAAGGAGGCCGGCAAGCGTATCCAGACGGTGCCCGCCGTCTATGAATGGGTAGAAGAGAAGGTGCTGGTGAAGGAGCCCACCGAAGTGCTCAAGGTCATCCCGGCGAAATACGACTGGGTGGAAGAGCGCGTGCTGGTCAAGGAGGCCTCCAGCAAGCTGATCGAGGAGCCCGCGGTGTATGAGACCGAGTACGAGAAGGTGCTCGTGCGCGATGCCTATACCACCTGGAAGAAGGGTCGCGGTCCGATCGAGAAAATCGATGATGCCACCGGCGAGATCATGTGTCTGGTGGAGGTCCCGGCCGAGTACAAGAACGTTGCCAAGCGTGTACTGGTCAAGCCGGCCGGTGTCCGCAAGGTGGCCATTCCGGCCGAGTACAAGGTCGTGCGCAAGCGCGTGGTGGTCGAGTCTGCCAAGACGGCTACCGAGGTGGTTCCGGCGGAATACAAGACCATCAGGGTGCGCAAGATGGTCAAGGATGCCAGCGAGCAGCAATTTGATATCCCGGCGGAGTATCGCACCATTAAGGAACGCCAGCTGGTCAGCGAGGGCGAGCTTGAGTGGCGCCCAATCCTCTGTGAAACCAATACCACCAAGGACGTGGTGAAGCGACTACAGGTGGCATTGAAGGATGACGGTTTCGACCCCGGTCCGATCGATGGCATCGTTGGTCGCCAGACCATGGCTGCCGTCAAGGCCTATCAGCGCAAGAACGGGCTGGCTGTCGGTCAGCTGACCCTTGAGACGCTGAAAAAACTGGGTGTCATGTCGGCGGGTTGATCGCCTGACATCACTGCGGTACGTAATAGGAGACCCTGCCATCTGGCGGGGTCTTTTTTATTTGGTGTCTGCAGTTAGCGCCCGAAATGGTATCCATCGGTCGCTGCAGGCATCTGTATTGACGACATTTCCCAGTCGCCGGATTGGAGATTTCAAGTAGTTAAAGTGCTAGGGTCTGGCAATTGCAAGATATAGAATCAGGTCACAGTTTGAAGCAATAGCCCGGGCAAGGAGTCCACGAGATGGCAGGCAACAAGGCATCCAAGAAGGTCGCGGGGGTAGAGGCAGCCACCGAAGCGACGTCTGACAATGTTGATCAGATTCGAGAAATTCTGTTCGGTGGACAGATGCGGGACTTCGATCGTCGCTTCCAGCGGCTGGAGGAGCGTCTCGAGCGGGACAGGGTACAGCTGCAGGATGATCTCGATGCACGCTTCAAGCGGCTGGAAGATCTGCTGAACACCCAGGTCGAACGGCTCGGCAATGCACTGGAGACAGAAAAAAAGGCCGCGGCCCAGGCGCTGGGCAGCCTCTCGGATGTGCTCAAGCAGGCGGACGATTCACTGGCGAAACGCCTTGACGAGGTGCACAAGGATGCCGGCAAACAGCTCACGGACCTGCGCATGGAACTGCACGACCAGGTCGATGTGCTGCAGGCCGCGATGCGCAAGCAGGGCGAGCAACTGCTCGATTCCCTCGATAAGGAAACGCAGCAACTGCATGACGACAAACTGAGCCGCGAGAGTCTTGCCGACATGCTTGGCGAGGTGGCACTGCGGCTCAAGGGCTCATTCGACATGGAAGGCATGGACAAATCCTGAAATGGCCTGTGCTACAGGGATTGAATCCAGGTGAATCAGCAGGGACCGAAACCCCGGGATGATCGGCCGTCCACCACGGACGCGGACGCACTCGATACCCTGAAGCGCCTTTTGTTCGAGCCCGAGCAGAAGGACCTCGAGCAGCTGCGTCAGCGTATCGATGATCTGCCCCTGCGAGCCCAGGACGTATCGCAGGTGCTGCCGGATGCGGTACAGCTGCAACTACGGCAGGGCGACGCCCTGATCAGCGCCCTCGAGGCGCCAGTGGCCGAATGTCTGCATCGCTCCGTCCAGGCCGACCCCCATTCCCTGGCCGATGCCCTGTTCCCGGTCATGGGTCCCGCCATCCGGCGCGCCATCGCCGAATCACTTCGCGGCATCGTCGATGCACTCAACAAGGCACTGGAGCACAGCCTTTCACCCCGAGGCATCGCCTGGCGCATCGAGGCCATGCGTGCCGGCGTGCCGTTCTCTGCCGTGGTGTTGCGCCACACCCTCATCTACCGGGTGGAACAGGTATTCCTGATCCAGCCCGGCAGTGGTCTGCTGATGCAGCATGTGGCCGACCCCACGGCCCTGGACCGGGACGCGGACGCGGTCTCCGCGATGCTCACTGCCATCGAGGACTTCGTCAAGGATGCCTTCGTCGCGGGCGGCGAGGGCACCCTGGATACGGTGGACGTGGGCGAGCACACCGTCTTGCTGTTGCACGGACCCTACGCCCTGATGGCCTGCGTCATCCGAGGTATGCCGCCACCCGACCTGCGGCAGCGGTTGATGGGCATCCTCGAGGACGTGCACGAGAAATTTGCTGCTGCGATAAAGGCCTTCGACGGCGACAGCGATTCGCTGCTGGCGGTGCAGCCGGAGCTGCGCCGCTGCCTGGTGTCGGAGGAGCGTGAGACGGACAAGAGACCGCGCCGCGCCTTTCTGTGGTGGCTGCTGGCGTTTGTCGTGCTGCTGCTGTCATGGTTCGGTTACCAGGCCTGGGACGAGCAGCGTGCCGCCAGTGAACGCCGGGGACGGGAGGCGGCACTGTTGCAACAGCTCGAGTCCCGTCCCGGCGTGGTGGTGACACGTGTCGACCGGACGGATGGCCGGCTGCATATCGAGGGCCTGCGGGACCCCCTCGCGCCACCGCTCGACGAGCTGGTAGCTGGCAGTGGCCTAGCGGCGGATGCGGTGACGTTCAACTGGCGGCCCTACCAGGATCTCTCGCCCCCGTTCGCCCTGCGCCGGGCACAGCGTATCCTCGCGCCGCCGCCCACGGTCAATCTGAGACTGGGCGCGGATGGCGTACTGCTGGCCGAAGGCGTCCCGGATGCCCGCTGGATCGAGCGTGCCCGGCTGCTGGCACCGGCGATCCCCGGCATCAACGCCTTCGATGACAGTCGGCTGACCGACCGCGACAGCTATTTGCTGCAGCAGGCGAGGGCCATGATCGATCCTCCGGAAGGGGTCACTCTGCGCGTGAAGGATGGCTGGATCATGCTCGAGGGTGACGCCCCGCTGGACTGGAAGCAGCGCCTGTCGATCCTTCCGCTGGAGCAGTTGCCCGGCTTTGCCGGGCTCGACGACAAGGCGCTGGTGGTCCGTGAATCCCGCCGGCTCGACACCCTGGTGGCCGAGGTCGACAAGGTGAGTATCGGCTTCCCCAATGGCATTGATCCCGATCCCGGCCAGCTGGCGGGCATGTCGTCGCTGGCCGACAGCCTGCGCGAGATCCAGCACTTGGCGGAGCGGCTGCAGCGGCCCTTCAAGGTGGTGGTCACAGGCCGTACCGATGCTGTTGGCACGCCCCAGTACAACCGCCAGCTCGCCGCGGCACGGGCCCGGCGGCTGGTTGACCTGCTGGTTGGCGAGGGGCTGCCGGCATCACTGTTCCTCATTGAAACGGCGGTGCCGAAGCGGGGCCGTGGCGTGCCCGAACTGGCCAGCCGGCGGGCGGATGTGCATATCCGTTTCCTCTCGCCGGAGGGCGACACACAGGGCGGGTCGGGCTGACATGCAGGCGGCGAAGATCTGCATGGTCGGTGATTTTTCGGTGGGCAAGACCAGCATGGTGGCGCGTTACGTGCATAGCACCTTCTCCGACAGATATCTCACCACCGTCGGCGTCAAGATCGACACACGGCAGGTGGAACTGGAGGGGGGCATGGCGATGAAGCTGGTGTTGTGGGACCTGGCAGGGACCGATGTGCTGAATGCGACGGGCAGCGCCTATCTACGGGGCGCTGCGGGCTACCTGCTGGTCATCGACGGTACCCGTCGGGACACCCTGGAGACCGCCTGCAGGCTGCAGGAACAGGTCAGCGGGATGCTCGGCGACACCCCCTTTGTGGCGGCAGTCAACAAGGCCGACCTGAAGGCGGCGTGGGAGGTGACGCCGGACGATATCTCGCAACGGATCGCTGCGGGCTGGCCCGTGGAATGTTGCAGCGCCAAGACAGGCGAGGGCGTCGGCGCGGTATTTCAGCAGCTGGCGAACGCGATTGCTGCACGATGAAAGAGCACCGCCTGCCGCAGGAACTGCAGCACTACCTGGACCGCCAGTTGTTTCACCGCGTGCACCCGTTGTGCCTGGTGGCCGATGCGCAAGAGCGGCTCACCGGCGCCTCCGGCGACCTGGACTTTTACGGCCTGGCGGACCTCGTGGAGGGGGAACGGCTCGACAATGTCCTGCCCTGGCTCAGTGGCACGGCTGCAGGACTCGTCGAGCCGCTGGTGCTGGAGTTCCTCAGCATGGAGACCCGTCCGGGGGTGGCGCACACGGCCCATGTCCACCTGGTGCCGCTGTCTGCAGGACTCGGCATCGTGCTGCTCGATGCCTCGGATGAACAGGCCCAGCGGCGGGAGCGGCAACAGGCGGCCAATGAATTGGCGCTGCTGCACCGGCAGCGGGAAAAACTGCTGGCCGAACTGGAACAGAGCCAGGTGCGTCTGCAGGAGAGTCATCGCAGGCTGGAGGAGGCCGGCCAACTGAAGAGCCTGTTCATCGGCAACATGTCCCACGAATTCCGCACGCCGCTCACCAGCATCCTGGGATATCTCGATCTTCGCCATCAGGGCGAGATGAAGCCGGCCTATCTCGACGCCATGGAAGGCGCGGCACGCCACCTGCTGAGCCTGGTTGATAATCTGCTCGACCAGGCGAAGCTGGAGAACGATGAACTCCAGCTGAATCCCACAGAGACCGACGTGCGTGAGATCGCCGGGGTCATTCGCCAGATGTTCGAGCGGACTGCCCGGCAATCGGGTATCGGCTTCACCGTCGAGGTCAGCCCCCGACTGCCGGCCTGCCTGCTGCTCGATGGCATGCGCCTGCGGCAGATCCTGGTCAATCTCACCGGCAACGCATTCAAGTTCACGCAACAGGGCGAGATCCGGGTGACACTCGATTGGCAGGACGCCCGGCTCAACGTCGCGGTCAGCGATACCGGCAGCGGGATCCCGGTGGCGGAGCAACGACGTATCTTCGAGCCTTTCAGACAGGCCGGGCAGCCTGCCATTCGCAGGCATGGCGCCGGGCTGGGTCTCGCCATCACCCTGGCACTGGTTGAACGCATGGGGGGGCGGATGCAGCTGGAGAGCACACCGGGCAAGGGCAGCCGCTTCGTCTTCGACATCGATGCCCCCGAGTCCCATCGGATACCGGTCACACGGGCCCGGACGACCGGCAGGCGGCATCTGCTGATCGTCGAGGATGACCCCGATATCCGGGCACTGCTCGGGGCTTATCTCGAAGACAGTGGTTACGACCTCGCCTTTGCAGCGGATGGCGGGATGGCGCTGGCGGCCCTGACCGCCTCGAAACCGGACCTGCTGCTCATGGATCTGCATCTGCCCGACATGATGGGACCGCAGGTCGTGCAGGCGGCCCGAGATGAGGGGTACGAGGGGCCGGTGATCATACTGTCTGCGGCGGCGGGGCAGGCCGAGCAGGCGCAGGCGGCTGCGGTCGGCGTCGATGCCTATCTGGCGAAGCCCATCGATCCCGCTGTGTTGCTCAAGACCCTGAGTGAACTGGGCTAGGACAGGAAGGACGAGATGCAGGAACAGGGAATTCCCGGGAACGGCAAGCTGGCGGCGGTACGTCAGCGATTCATCGACGGGCTGCCGCAACGGCTCGATGAGATCCGCCGTTGCTGGCGGCAGGTGGCGGAAGGCGTTGCCGAGAGCGGGGACCTCGATGCATTGATGCGGCACCTGCACAGTCTGGTGGGTGCCAGCGGCAGCTTCCGCTTCCTGGAGATCAGTGCGGCTGCCGATCAATTGCAACAGGCGCTGGCAGAGCTCATGCCGGTGTCCGGCGGGATCGACCCGGAGATCGTCGGCAGGCTGGGGATCCTCTTCGGCCGCCTGGAGGACGCGGTCACCCACCCGCTGCACGAGCCTTCCACGACAGTGGGTGCTGCCACCAACCGGCCAGCGGCGCCGGGGGAGCAGAGAGGTCATCTGCTGTACCTGGTAGATGACGATGCCGACATGGCCGACTACCTGACAGCGCAACTGAAGTTGGCGGGTTACCGGGTCCGGGTGATGGATTCGGCAGCGTTGCTGCCTGCGGCGGTGGAGGCAGAGAATCCGGCAGCGGTGATCATGGACGTCATGCTGCCGGAGGGCGAGTTTGGCGGCATCGATGCGATTGCCGCCATGCGCCGGGCCAATCGCCTGCCCTTGCCGGTGATCTTCCTCTCCGCCCGGCGGGACATGCAGAGTCGTCTGCGGGCGATCCGCGCTGGCGGTGATGCCTACCTCACCAAGCCCGTGGACATGCACCTGCTGCTGGAGCGTCTCCTGCTGTTGCTCGATCCGGTGACCGGCGGCGCCCGGATCCTGGTGGTTGAGGATGATGCGGACCAGTCGGCCTATCTGCAGGGGGTGCTCAGGCAGGCCGGTTTCGACGTCGAGGGGCTGCTGAAGCCGGAGGCCATCGAACAGTCGCTGCAGCGTCACCGGCCGGACCTGATCCTCATGGATCTCTACATGCCGGAGGTGGATGGCCAGGAGCTGACCGCATTGATCCGGCAGTTCCCGGCCTGGGACGATGTCCCCGTCCTCTTTCTCTCCCGTGAGCAGAGCCCGGCGCGCCAGTTTGCGGCATTGAAGTCCGGGGGCGATGACTTCCTGCAGAAGCCGATCTCCCCGGCCCTGCTGGTGGATGCCGTCAGTCTGCACCTGCAGCGTGCGCGGGCACGCCGGGAGGCCGCTGCGGGTGTCTTTCATCACATGGACCTGCTGGCGAACGAAAACCTGCTTAAGCTGCTCGAGGTGGCGACGGCCGAAGAGGGTGGCGCACTGCTCTACCTGGAACCGGATATCCCTGCCAGCAGCGAGGATCTCAGTGCCCTGGAATCGGCACTTGAGCATCTGATGTCGAACCTGGCCAGGCGATATCCGGATGCCCACCCGCTGCGCTTTGCCCACGGTGTCGCCATGGTGATGCGCCACCTCGGGTTCGGGCAGGCACGCCTGCTGGCACAGGATATCTGCAAGGTAGATCATCACTGGCCGGGCAATTCAGGTGGTCTGGTGATGTGCGAGCCTCAGCTTTCGGTGGTGGAACAGATCCGGCGCGCCGGCCTGGCCTGCCGCAAGGCACAGAAGGCCGGTGGCGGGCGGGTGGTGGCCCAGGGTCTGGAGGCCGCGCGCAGGCTGTGGGTGGCCACGAATAAAAACCGGGCGGCGCAACTGAAGGCCGACCTCGACGAGACGCGGCGGCGTCTGCGTCTGCTGATGCAGCCCATGGTCGATCTGGTCAGCGGGGCCAATGACTGCATCGAAGTGCGCAGTCGCCTGTGCGATGCGGATGTCCCCGGCGAGGGTGCTCCGCCATCGGATTTCATGCGCCTCATGCCCTACGCCGGCCTGGCCGAGACCCTCGATCAGCATGTCATCGAGGGCGTGCTGGCGTGGGCTGCACCCCATGTCGGCAAGGGATGGCAGGGCCAGCTGTTCATGAAGATTTCGCAGCAGAGTCTGCTGGATCCCGCATTCCCTGATTGGCTCGTTGCCGCGTTGAACAGGCACGGCCTGCCGGCCAGCCTGATCGGTCTCTCCTTCGACAGACCGGGACAGGATGTCCCGTTGGAGGCGATGGCCGAAGGCCTTCGCCCACTCACCGCGCTGGGCTGTCAGTTGATGGTGGAGGGCGTGATCCCCAGCAAGCGGGGAAGCCAGATCATTCACACCCTGCGGCCGGCCCTGGTCAAGCTGCCACAGGCGCTGACCCGTGCCTTGGCGCAGGATGCGGCACAGGTCGAATATGTGGGCGAGGTGGTGGCGCGCATCCAGAAGGCCGGGCCGCGGGTCGTCGCCGGCTACGTGGAGACGGCAGAGGTCCTGAGCGAGCTGTATCGCTGTGGCGTGGACCTCGTGCAGGGCTATTTCGTACAGCCGCCCCTCGGGGCGGAGGAGTATGCCTTTGATGCGCCGCCGGAGACATCAGCCTAGATCGGCGAAGACCTCGCTGGCGGCGGTGATGGTGGCGTCGAGGTCCTTGCCGCTGTGGGCCGCGGAGACGAAGCCGGCCTCGAAGGCGGAAGGCGCCAGGTACACGCCACGGTCCAGCATGCCGTGGAAAAAGTGTCTGAACTGTTCCTGGTCGCAGGCGGTGGCACCGGCGAAGTCGGTGACTGGTCCAGCCCCGGTGAAGAAGAAGCCGAACATGCCGCCGACGTGGTTTTCCGCCAAGGGGACGCCGGCATCGGCGGCGGCCTGCATGACGCCAGCGACCAGCCTGTCGACCTTGCTGGACAGGTCTGCGTAGAAGCCGGGGGCGGAGATCAGTTCCAGGGTCTTCAGGCCCGCGGCCATGGCCACCGGATTGCCGGACAGGGTGCCGGCCTGGTAGACGGGGCCGAGCGGGGCGATCTTCTGCATGATCTCGGCCTTGCCGCCGAAGGCACCCACCGGCATGCCGCCGCCGATGACCTTGCCCAGGGTGGTCAGGTCCGGCTGGATGCCATAGTGGCCCTGGGCGCCGGTGAGCGAGACCCGGAAGCCGGTCATCACCTCGTCGAAGATCAGCACCGCGCCGTGCTCGTCGCACTGTGCGCGCAGGGTCTCGAGGAAGCCGGGCACGGGCGGGATGCAGTTCATGTTGCCGGCCACCGGCTCGACGATGATGCAGGCGATCTGTTCGCCGAGCCTGGCGAAGGTCTCCTTCACCTGCTCGGCGTCATTGTAGTTCAGGGTGAGGGTATGCTCGGCCAGCGACGCGGGCACGCCGGGCGAGGACGGCTCGCCGAGGGTCAGCATGCCGGAACCGGCCTTCACCAGCAGCGAGTCGGCGTGGCCGTGGTAGCAGCCCTCGAACTTGACGATCTTGTCGCGGCCGGTATAGCCGCGCGCCAGGCGGATGGCGCTCATGGTGGCCTCGGTGCCTGATGAGACCATGCGTACCATGTCCATGCCGGGCATGATGTCGCACACCCGGTCGGCCATGCGGATTTCCACCTCGGTGGGGGCGCCGAAGGACAGGCCCTTGTCGGCGGCGGCCTTTACCGCGGCGATCACCTCGGGGTGGGTGTGACCGAGGATCATCGGCCCCCAGGATCCCACATAGTCGATGTACAGCTGGCCATCACTGTCGAACAGGTAGGCCCCCTCGGCGTGGTCGATGAATACCGGGTCGCCACCCACGCCCTTGAAGGCCCGCACCGGGGAATTCACGCCGCCGGGTATGTGGCGCCGGGCTTTTTCGAACAGGTCGTGGGAGCGGGTCATGGCTTGGGTTCCTCGTGGTCTTCTTCGGCAAACAGGGCGGCGTAGGCCTGGGCCGCGGCATGGATGTCCGGCTGGGCAAACAGGCCGCGGATGACCGCCAGCATATCGGCACCGGCGTCGATCAGGGCGCGGCCATTCTCGGGGCTTATGCCGCCGATGGCAACCGTGGGCAGGCCCAGTTC